>NZ_JBYSZI010000046.1:0-59736 GCF_058787075.1 Cupriavidus sp. FW305-46 | reverse complement strand
TGCGTCTGCTTTGCAGCGCTGCGTTGTGTTGCGAGGGGGCGAATATTAAGTGACCGCAGCGGGGTTGGCAAGGGGTTCTTCGAAAAAAAGCCAACCCGCCTAAAAAAGGCATTCCAAGCCACTTCAGCTGTCGTCGGGCGCTGCTTATAGAATGGCTGTTCCGGCCCACCGGGCCGCTCTTTATAGATGGGGACGTTTGATGACTATCCAAGCGACCTGGCAACCAAGCCAGGGCAACAGCATCTGCCACCTGACCAACGGGACTGCCGAGTGGCAGGCCGACCTGGATGCATCTGCCGGCGGCGACACCCAATACCCGAACCCGCATGACCTGCTGGATTCGGCCCTGGCCGCCTGCACCACGCTGACTTTGCAGCTGTACGCCAAACGCAAGGGCTACGCCATCACCGAAGTCCATGTATCGGTCGGTCATGAAGAGGCCAACGGGACCTACACCATGAACCGGGAGGTCAAGGTCAGCGGAGAACTCACGCCCCAGATCCTGGATGACCTGCTCCGCGTGGCGAATCGCTGCCCGGTGCACAAGACCTTGTCGGGACAGTTTTCCATCCAGACGTCGATTGCCTGACCCACCCTGGCAAGATCCCGCTCTCTGCTATTGTCAGCTCAAATGATAATCGTTATCATTTATGCCTCAGGCTGTGACACGTCCTGAGTCAGCAAATGGGTTCACCGGACACGGACGTGTCCGGTCTTTTCTTTCCGGCGACCTACCGTCGCGGCGGCCCCGTTCCGGCCGATTCCCTCCTGCCCGATGTCATCGTCCTGACGCACGTGGTGCGATACCGTACCTGGCGTGGACCAGGCGCGTGCCCCACCCGTTCGAGGGGCATCCTGCCCCGGTGTGTTGGCTGGCCCACCAAGGTTTCGTCGCTTTCCGGGCAAACCGGCGCCGTACGCTTTATCTGCCATGCACCGCAGGCTTACCATGAACGGAAAGCAGAACAAGTAGAAGGCGCCAACAGAAAGCGCCGATACATCGAAGCGAGCGGGGGGATTCCTTGACCAACTTCATCGAAGCGTATTGCGCGCAGGTTCGGCTTGCGGGCGCAGTCGGCGTGATCGCCAAACCGGTTGTGGTGGCACAGGACGGCGCCTACGCCATGCACTACGTGCCCTGCGAATACCTGAACATCCAGGCACCTCTGGTGCTGGTCAGCACCACGCCCGGCCACGCCCATGTGCGGCTGGCCGCCGCCGTCACCGAAGAACTGATGCGCGCCCATGCACCTGGCAGCGTAATTCAGCGCGAGAACAAGCGGCGCGTCGAACTGGGCGGCAAGCTGGTGCGGCCTAACCTGATCCGCATGCTTGACCACTTCCGGGTGCCCGAACTGGTCGGCCTGCCGCACGCCGCGGCATTGTGGAACGATGGATTCGAGCGCCTGCAACCGCTTGCCTTGCTGCCGCATGCCACCACGCGGCGCGGTCTGGCGTTCGACGGCCCACTGGAAGAACTGCTGGAGACCCCGATGCTGCGCGAGGTATTCGAAGCGCAGTTCCTGGGAGCCGTGCGCCAGATGCGCACGGATGCGCTGTACATCGCGCTGGGCCGTACCGCCTGGGCAGGGCTGCGGCATGCAGTCAGCCGCCGGCTGCTGGCAAAGCATCAACTGCTGGGGATGATGCCCGTGCCGGCGCGCGCCGGCAGCATGGTGCGCTACTTCCTGCGCGAGATCGCCGCCAGCAACCTGTCGGCCAAGGATCCGGTGCGCCATCGGGTGGCCTGGCTCGATGCCGCGCATGCCGAACTGGAAGCCAGCGTGCGCAAGCTGCGCGCTGCCATCCGGCCGGATCCGCACTCTGCCTACCTGATCGCGTAAGCGATCACTCGCCTCAATGATTGTGCTCGATAGACCCCACCGAAGTGGGGTCTCGGTGGCCCGCATTGTGTCGATAACGTCTCCTGAGGCATCTGACACGCCTCGCATTCCCGATTTTTGGCGGCCCCGCGTGGGCCGCGATTTTTTTTGGGGATCGCCAATTAGCGCCGCCCGGTCAAGCGGCTACGCCGGTGGCGGCGTCTGCCCCACGCTTCGCCGCAGCGCATCCGATACCTGCGCCATCAGCGCGGCGTCGTCATCGACCGCGCGGCCGCTGGCCGACAATGCCTCGCGCACGCTGACGACCTTGCCCGCGTCATAGCACCGGCCGCTGTCGATGGCAGCTTCGAACGCATTGGCGCGCGCGTTGATCTGCACGGGGTCGGCGCTGACCAGCAGCACCGCATGGGCCAGCACCAGGTGGCGCTGCCCGTCGGGCGCTTGCATTGCCGCGGGTGCGCGGCGCCAGTACTGCGCCGTGCCGGCGATCTTGCGCGCGGCTTCGGGCGAGCCCCAGGCCAGGTTGTAGCGGCCGTCGCAGAAGGAACCGGCCACCGCCTGCCAGTGCGTGTCGACGCCCAGCGATTGCAGCGCGTCGCCGATGACCTCGCACAAGTGCAGGTAGACCGCGTCGCTGCGCGCGCCCGGCGGCTGTTCCACTGTGTAGGCCAGGCTCAGGTTGAGGATGCCGGGGCCCTGCGGCACCAGCCCGCCGCCCGACATGCGCAGGAATACCGGACATCCCTGCTGCGCGAAGTCGGCGCGCGCGGTTTCCAGCGCGGCATGGCGCAGGTAGGTGCGCGGCACCACCAGCGACAGCGGCGCCTCCCACAGCTGCGCCACCTGCCGGCCTTGTGCCGCGAGGTCGAGCAAGGCCAGCTCATCCTGCAGCGGGTCGCTGCCCGCCTGCCCGGCATGGGCCGCATCGACAAATTCAAACGGCATGGGATGGCACCAGCCTCCGGATGGCAACGTGCCGAGTCTAGCAACACTAGGCATTGAGCGCATCGAAGTACGCCAGCGCCTTCGACGCGTACATGGCGCCCGGTCCGCCGCCCATCTCGATATTGATGGCCAGCACTTCGGCCAGCTGCTCGCGCGTGGCGCGATGGCGCAGCGCCTGGCTGGTGTGGAACAGCACGCAGTCGTCGCAGCCCTTCTGCACCGCCAGCGCGACGGCAACCAGTTCCTTGACGGCGGCGGGCAGGCTGCCGTCCTGCGTGGCGGCCTTCATCACGCCCTGGAAGGCGCTCATGGCGGCGGGCTGGGCCTGGCCGAGCGCACCGAATTGCTTGTTGATCTCGGTCAGGCGGGTCTTCAGGTCTGTGGTCATGAGGTCTCCTGTCTTGAATTCGAACAAGGCGAGCTGGCCGCGCGGATGGCGCCCTGGGCGGCGCCATCCGCGCGCGGCATCAGCCGGCCAGATGCATCTTCAGCAGCGCGTTGAAGTCATTGGCCTTCTCCATCTGGCTCATGTGGCCAGCATCGGCAAAGACCTTGACGGTGGCTCCCGGCGGCGCGGCTTCAGCGTGCGCGACCGGGATGATCTGGTCCTGACCTCCCCACACCACCAGCACGCGCTTGCCACTGTTGGCCAGCCGCTGGCCAGGCTGCTCGCTCTGGCGGCCGCCGCCGAAGAGCCCCTGCCCCAGCGCCGTCAGCGCCTCGGTGACGCCGTCCAGCCGCTTGTAGCGCAGCAGGTCGTCCAGCATCTGGCGGCTGACCAGCCCCGCGTCGGCGAACAGCAGTTCGACCACGGGCTTGAGCTCGCGCCGGGACTGGGCACTGACGAAGCCTTCGGTATAGCCGCTGTTGACGGCGTCGCCAAAGCCCACCGGCGACACCAGCGCCACCGACAGCACCCGCTGCGGTGCATCGACGGCAAGTTGCGCCGCCACGCCGCCGCCCATCGAATGGCCGACCACATGCGCCGCCTCGATCCCGGTCTCGTCCATGAAGCGCGCTACAAAGCCGGCCATCTGCGCCAGCGTCGCGCCCGCGAGCCGCGGCGACGACTGTCCGTGGCCGGGCAGGTCGAGCGCCACCACGGTGTACGCGTCGGCCAGGGGATCGAGGTTGAACAGCCAGTTGTCCAGGTCTCCGCCAAATCCGTGGATGAAGAGCACGGTTTCGGCGCCGCCACCCTTGCGGGCATAGCGGACCCGGATGCCGTCGACGTCGGCAAACTGGTACGCGGCAGCGGCGTCTTCTTCGCCAGCGTCGTCCGCCGGCGTCTCATAAGCCGCGACATAGTCATCGATTTGCGCATCGCTCACCTCCGCAGGTGCCAGCACGCCGAGCAGCGCCTTCACCGGCAGCACGTCGCCGGCCTGCGCCACCTTGCGGCGCAGCGTGCCCGCGTCGGGCGCCTCCACCGCATTGGCGATCTTGTCGGTTTCCACATCCAGGATCGGCAGGCCCACGGTAATCACGGTGCCTTCGTCGACCAGCCAGGCATTGACCGTGCCTTCCTTCATCGACAGGCCCCACTTGGGCATCACGATCGGGATAATCGTGGGGGAAATTTCGGTTGCCATCAGTGCTTGCCCTCCTTCATGGTCTTGCGCGCGGCGGCGACGATCTGCGCGGCGCTGGGGATGTACAGGTCCTCCAGCGTCGGCGAGAACGGCACCGGCGTGTGCGGCGGGCACACCATCTCGATGCCGGCCTTGAGCGCGCCGAAGGCCTGCTGTGCAACCTGCGCGGAGATATCGGTGGCGATATTGCAGCGCGGGCTGGCCTCGTCCACGACCACCAGGCGGCCGGTGTTCTCGACCGATTCCAGCACCGTGTCCATGTCCAGCGGCGAGAGCGTGCGCAGGTCGACGATCTCGGCCTCGATGCCCTCCTTGGCCAGCGTTGCCGCCGCTTCGAGCGCGCGATGCACCATCAGCCCATAGGTGACGATCGACACGTCCTTGCCGTCGCGCACGATATTGGCCTCGCCGAACGGGATCGCGTAGGCGCCTTCGGGCACCTCGCCCTCCAGCCCGTACAGGTTCTTGTGCTCGCAGAAGATCACCGGGTCGTTGTCGCGGATCGCCTGGATCAGCAGGCCCTTGGTGTCGTACGGCGTGGACGGGCACACCACCTTCAGGCCGGGGATATGCGTGAACAGCGGCGTCAGCATCTGGCTGTGCTGCGCGGCCGCGCGAAAGCCCGCGCCGACCATCGCGCGGATCACCACCGGGGTCTCGGCCTTGCCGCCGAACATGTAGCGGAACTTGGCCGCCTGGTTGAAGATCTGGTCGAAGCAAACGCCCATGAAATCGATGAACATCAGCTCGGCGATCGGGCGCATGCCGCAGGCCGCGGCGCCGATGGCGGCGCCCACGTAAGCGGATTCAGACAGCGGCGTGTCCAGCAGCCGGTCGCCGTGCTTGGCGTAAAGGCCCTTGGTCACGCCCAGCACGCCGCCCCAGGCGTCCTTCTCGCCGTCCGCGCCGGCGCCGCCGACGATGTCTTCGCCCAGCATGATGACGCTGGGGTCGCGGGTCATTTCCTGGTCGATCGCCTCGTTGATCGCCAGCTTGATACTCAGTTTGCGAGCCATGGTTTGTCTCCTGATATTGGGTTAGCGCGTGGCGGATCAGTAGCTGACGTAGACGTCGGTGAGCAGGTCTTCGGGCCCGGGCTGCGGCGCGGCCTTGGCTTCCTGCACGGCATGCTCGATCAGCGCGGCGACCTCGCGGTCGATGGTGTCGAGTTCTTCGCGCGCGACCACTCCCGCCTGGGTCACGGCGCGGCCAAACAGCTTCAGGCAATCCTTGTTGGCGCGGATGTCGTCGAGTTCGCCGGCGGCGCGGTAGGTTTGCGCATCGCCCTCGAAGTGGCCATAGAAGCGGACCATCTTGCATTCGAGCAGCGACGGTCCGCCGCCTTCGCGCGCGCGCCGGATCACTTCGCCGGCCGCTTCATGGACCGCGAAGAAGTCGGTGCCGTCCACCGTCACGCCCGGGATGCCGAAGCCGGCGGCGCGGTCCACGTAGCTGTCCACCGCGGTGCCGTAATCGCGCGAGGTCGATTCGGCATAGCCGTTGTTCTCGATCACGAAGATCACCGGCAGGTTCCAGACCGCGGCCAGGTTCAGGCTTTCCAGGAAGGTGCCCTGGTTGGAGGCGCCGTCGCCGCAGAAGGTGATGCCGACCTCGCCCTTGCCGCGGAACTTGGCAGCCAGCGCGGCGCCGCAGATCAGCGGCGCGCCTGCACCCAGGATGCCGTTGGCGCCCATCATGCCCTTGGACAGGTCGGCGATATGCATCGAGCCACCCTTGCCATTGCACGAGCCGCCCTTCTTGCCGTAGATCTCCTTCATCATCGCCACCGGATCGACGCCCTTGGCAATGCAGTGGCCGTGGCCGCGGTGCGTGCTGGCGATGCGGTCGCCATCGTCCAGGTGGTGCAGGATGCCGACGCCCGTGGCTTCCTCGCCCGCGTATAGATGGACGAAGCCCGGGATGTCGCCGCGCCCGAAGTCCACGTGCAGGCGTTCTTCGAAATCGCGGATGGTGCGCATCTTCCGGTACACCGTCAGCAACGTCTCCTTGTCGAGCGGCAGCGCTGCGGAATCTTGAGAAGCTCTGGCTGTCATGTCTGTCTCCTTCGTTTTCAGGTGTTGCACTTCAAGAAAGGGGAAAAGCGGGCGGACGCGGTGCCCGCGCGTCATCCCACCGCGGCGGGCTGCGGCAGGCTGCGCATCAGGTGGTGGCGCGCGGCATGGCGCATGCAGGCCGCGACGTCGATGCTGCGAAAGGCGTGGTCATGCAGGGTGACGGTGACTTCGTCGTCCGGGCCAAAGGCCAGCTCGCGCTCGCCGTCCAGCGCGACAATGCCGCTGCGCTGGCGCACGCGATGGGGACGGCCGTGTTCAAGCCGCTGCCAGCCGGCCACCGGCACGGTGCACATCAGGCCGGGTGCGATCGGCGCGCACAGGTCGAATTCGCCTTCGCCGGGCGCGGCCAGTTCGATCGCGAGGCCGCCCTCTTCGCGCCGGCCCACCGGCTTCAGCAGCCCGGCGATGGATGACAGGCCGATGGCCTCGGGGTCGGCAAAGGACACGTAGACGGCGGCAAGCGTGTCGGTCTTCCACAAGGCGCGTGCGCCGATGAAGTGCTCATGCGAGATCACCGCATCCACCAGTGCAATATCGCGGCGAAAGCCGCCGTTGCCGTCGCGGATGACGATGTCGAGCCGCTTGTTCGACGCCAGCGCCTGCGCAGGGGGAATGCGGCCCGTGGCATAGAGGCCGGTGGCCAGCCCGATGATGGTGGGCTCGCGCATTTCGGGGTAGGCATTGTTGGTGCCGGTCGACAGGCCCGCGATCGGCACAGCACCGCACTCGCGCACCACCGCGCGGTGGGTGCCGTCGCCGCCCAGCACGATGATCGCGGCCACGCCCGCATCGGCCATGCAGCGCGCGGCGCGCAGGGTGTCGTCGACGCGCGCGGTGACCGGCATGTCGAGGTAGTCGACCGCGGGCAGGCCCGAGTCCGGCCCCTGCCGGCGTGCCAGGTGCCGCGCCAGCATGACGCGCAGGCCTTCGCGGTCGGGCATCATCAGCACGCGCTCCACGCCGCAGGAGGCCAGCGCGGCCAGCAGGCGCAGCACGATATTGACGCGGTCGGCCAGCTGCAGGCTGTTGGCGTTGGCGATCACACGACGGATGTCGCGCGCGGAAATCGGGTTGGCGATGATGCCGACCACTGGCGCGATCTGCGCGCTGGCGCCTGCTGCGTGCCCCATTGCCTGTCTCCTGTTGTCGTTGTCTTGCCAGGCGTATTTGCAATGGCTGTGCCAGTGCGCGCAGGCAGTGAAAACAGGGGAAACAGGGGCCTCGGCGGGGTCGGATCCGAGGGATTACCCCGAGGCGGCAGGGCAAAAACGACGCTGCGCTGTGACAGGTGTCACAGCGCAGGTGTACAGGGGATGGACAACCGTATCGCAGGGATGGCGCGCGTGCGCCGTGCTGCCTGCCGGCTTATGCGTCGGTGGGCTCCGGGCCGCCGTCGCGCCGGTTGGGCGACTGGATGCCGTAGCGCTCCATGCGCCGGTACAGCGTCATGCGGCTGACGCCGATCTGCCGCGCGACCGCGCTCAGGTTCCAGCCGGACGCGCGCAGGTATTGCATCAGCAGCATGCCTTCCGGCGGCAACTGGTGCGGATCGAACGGTGCGGCAGCGGGTGACTGGGCGGGCCCTGGCTGCGGCAGGGCGGCGGACGGTGCGGGTCCCGCCAGGCTGTCAGGCAGGTCCGGCACATCGATATAGCCGTCGGCGCAGACCGCGCGCGCGTACTCCAGCACGTTGCGCAGTTCGCGCAGGTTGCCGGGCCAGCGGTGGCGGTGCAGCCGCTCGCGTGCCGCGGGCGACAGCCTGATCTCGCTGCCCTCTGCGCCCCCTTCCTGCAGCAGCTTGCGGACCAGCCAGTCCAGGTCGGTGCGCGCACGCAGCGGCGGCAGCGTGAAGCGCGCGCCGTTGAGGCGGTAGTACAGGTCCTCGCGGAAGCGCCCGTCGGCCACCAGTTGCTCCAGGCTGTGGTGCGTGGCGGAAATGACCCGCAGCCGCACCGGCACCGGCCGCGCGGCGCCGATAGGCAGCACTTCGCCCTCGGCCAGCACGCGCAGCAGCCGCGACTGCAGCTCGCGCGGCATGTCGCCGATCTCGTCCAGGAACAGCGTGCCGCCGTCGGCCTCCTGGATCAGGCCGCGCTTGCCGCGCGGGCCTGCGCCGGAGAAACTGTTGGGCAGGTGCCCGAACAATTCGCTTTCAATCAGGGTTTCAGGGATCGCCGCGCAGTTCACCGCTACGAACGGCCCGCCGCGGCGGGCGCTGGCAAGATGCAGCGCCTTGGCCAGGAACTCTTTGCCGCTGCCGGTCTCGCCGTGGATCAGCAGGTTGATCGGCGAATCGACCAGGCGCGCAGCGCGCTGCAACTGCTGCTGCAGCGCGGCATCGCCGCCGGTCAGCGCCGCCAGCGCATCCGGCATCGCCACCTGCGTTTCGGCGGGCGGCGCCTGCCAGCGCAGCGCCGGCGGCAGCACGCTCAGGTACAGCAGGCCGCCGCTGCGGGTCAGCGCCACCAGGCGCTGCTCGCTCGGGCGCGAATAGACATAGTGGCCCAGGTCCTCCAGGCGCGCGTCGAACAGCGTCTCGAACCGCTGGCCCAGCACGGTGGCGCCCGGTGCGCCACCCAGCTCGCCTTCCAGCATCAGCCTGGCGCGGTGGTTGTGGCCGACGATGCGGCCGGCCTCGTCCAGCGCCAGCAGGTATTCGGGATTGACGTCGACAAACTCCGGCGCCACGTTCAGCTTCAGGATCCAGTCGCGGCGGTGCGCGCGCAGGAAGTTGGCGTTCTCGATATGCGCGGCGTAGATGCGCACCATCTGCAGCGCCAGCCCCTGGCTGTCCTTGGCCTGCGGCGAGGTCAGCGCGGAGATGTCGAGGATGGCGTGCAGGTTGCCGTGCGTGTCGAACAGCGGCGCGGCGGTGCAGGTCAGCGGGATATGGGTGGCGTCGAAATGGTCGGCCTGGTGCACCGTCAGCGCCTGGCCCGTGGCCAGGGCGGTGCCGACCGCGCAGGTGCCGGCGCCGCTCTCGCTCCACTCGGCGCCCAGGTACAGGCCCGCGTGGCGCAGCGCGGCGTCGCTGCGGGCCTCGCCGATATAGTCGACGGTCACGCCCTGGGCATCGGTCAGCAGCACCACATAGCCCAGGCCCGCCACCTGCCCATACAGGCTCTGCAGGCCGTGGCGCGCGATGCGCGCGAAGTCGTCGATGCGTTCCTGGTGTTCGCGCAGGCGCGGCTGCGGCAAGATGCGCGCCTCCTGCATGCGCGACGGATCCAGGCCGTACTGGTGCACGCAGCGGCGCCATGAGTTCTGGATGATGGCGTCGTGCGCGATCCGGTCCGCAAGCACGGCCGGCGGGGCAAGGTATGTGGTGGCCTGGACCACCGTCTCGATGTGCTCGCGTTGCCGCAGGTCCATCGCTGTCTCCTGTCGTCGCTGCCGTCGGCCCCATGGGTGATGGATGGGGTGATGGATCGGGCGGACTGTCGGGCGCGTGCTGCGGAAGCCGCGCCTCTGTGTCTCGGGCCTTCTAATGTATCCGAGCGGATCAGCGGTACGCAAACAGGATTAGAGCGGCGCTCGCGGGCGCATGCCGCAAGTGCGGCGCACGCCATACCGCAGGACCGCAGGCGCTCAGAGCGCCGATTAGGTCTTCAGGCTGCGCGCCGCATCGGCAGCGATGGCGAACGAGCGCAGGCGCGCCTGGTGGTCATGGATCTGCCCGGTCAGCATCAGCTCGTCCGGGCGCAGGTCATCGACAAAGCGCTGCATGCCGGCACGCACGGCGTCGGGATCGCCCACCACCGAGCACGCCAGCGAGCGGCGGATATGGTCGGCCTCGCTCTCGTTCCACAGCGCTTCGATATCGTCCACCGGCGCGCGCAGCTGCCCCGGAGTGCCGCGCACCAGCGCCAGGAATTGCTGCTGCAGCGAGCTGAACAGGCGGCGCGCCTGGTCCCCGGTCTCGGCCGCAAACACGTTCAGGCCCAGCATCACATAAGGCCGGTCCAGCGCTTCGGAGGGCCGGAAGGTGCGCCGGTACAGGTCCACCGCCTGGCGCATGAAGCCCGGCGCAAAGTGCGAGGCAAAGGCGAACGGCAGGCCCATCGCCGCCGCCAGCTGCGCGCTGAACAGGCTCGAACCCAGCAGCCAGATCGGCACCTTGAGCCCGGCGCCGGGCACCGCGCGCAGGCGCTGGCCGGGGCGCACGTCGTCGAAGTAGGCCTGCAGTTCTTCCACGTCCTGCGGGAAGGTATCGGCGCTGTCGGCCGACAGGTGGCGGCGCAAGGCGCGCGCAGTGGCCTGGTCGGTGCCGGGCGCGCGGCCCAGGCCCAGGTCGATGCGGCCCGGGTAGAGCGAGGCCAGCGTGCCGAACTGCTCGGCGATCACCAGCGGCGAATGGTTGGGCAGCATCACGCCGCCCGAGCCCACGCGGATGGTGCTGGTGCCGTTGGCGACATAGCCGATCAGCACGGCGGTGGCGGCGCTGGCAATGCCGGGCATGTTGTGATGCTCGGCCAGCCAGTAGCGGTGGTAGCCCAGCTGCTCGGCATGGCGGGCCAGGTCGAGCGAGTTGCGCATGGCATGGCCGGCATCGCTGCCTTCAGGGATGGGGGCCAGGTCCAGCACCGACCAGGCCACGCCTGCGCCGTTGGGGATAGAGTCGTGATTCATGTGGTGGATGGCGGGCGGCTGGTGCCGCACGCGGGCAATGCGTATGGCCCGCTATCTTAGAGACCATGGCGCGATCGTGCTGGCAGCCTGATCGCGGCCCTTCGGGCGGCGTGGGTATCACGGGGGCGCGGGAAGGATTGAGTCGCGCCGCGCTTGCCCGTACCATGCAGCCCGATGCCAAGGAACAAGCGATGACACTCAAGACACTGGACGGTGCGCTGGCCCTGCTGACGCACTTCACCGTGCGCCAGCCAACCTGGGGCGTGCGCGAGCTGGCCAAGCACAGCGGCGTGCACTACGCCGTGGTGCACCGCGTGCTGGCGACGTTTGCCGCCAATGGCTTCCTGGTGCAGGACGCGGCCACCGGCAAATATTCGCTGGGACTGCGGTTGTTCGAGCTGGGACAGGTGGTGCGCAAAAGCTTCTCGCCCGACGAGATCGTGCGCCCGGTGCTGGAAAAGCTCGCCGCGCAAAGCGGCGAGACCGTGTTCCTGTCGTGGCTCGATGGCCATGAGGGCCTGTGCGTGGGACTGGTGCAGAGCCAGCACCAGCTGCGCTTTTCGATCGAGCTGGGCGAGCGCTTCCCGCTCTATGCGGGCGCGCATGCCAAGGCCATGCTGGCCTTCCAGGACGATGCCTTCCGCGATGAGGTCTACCGCCAGGGGCTGGCGCGCATCGCCCCCCACACGACGCTGGACCGCGAGCGCATCGAGCAGCAGCTGGCCGAGGTGCGCGAGCGCGGCTGGGCCCATACGCGCGAGGAAGCCGCCGCCAGCGTGGCCGGCCTGGCGTTGCCGCTGCGGTCGCGCGCCCGCAGCGCCGTGGTGGGCTCGGTCGCCATCGCCGGGCCGCAGCAGCGGCTGGACCAAGCCGCGGTGCCGCGCCTGCTGGAGGCGCTGCGCGATGCCAGCGGCCGGCTGGAAGACGTCATCGGCTTCGTGCGCTGACGCGCTGTCCCCTCACACCAGCAGGGCCTTGCCCACGGCCCCGCCCAGCACGCGCTGGCCGATCGCATGGCCCAGCGCGCGATAGCTCTCCCATTGCGCCTCATCGAAGAACTGGTCGCCGGTGGCCTCCTGCGGAAACGCGGGATGGGTCGCGCCGTAGTGGCGCACGTCGGCCGGCGCCCATGACACCAGCCGCGGCTTGAGCAGCACGATGCGGCAGGTGCGCGCGCGGGGCGCCCCGCACTCCGGGCCGGTGCGAAAGACGTTGAGCAGCACCGCGCATTTGTCGCCGGTCGGAGCGCCCGGCAGGAAATCATCCGGTACGCCGAAGACACGGCTCAGCACCGGGTGCGTGGTGGCAGCCTCGGTATCGACCACGATCTCCAGCCCATGGTCGATGCGCGCCAGCCGGATCAGGTTCGCCAGGTCGCCGAAGCGGTAGTCGGGGTCGCTCCCGCAATCACACAGCACGATCAGCGCGACCTCGCGGCCCGGGCGCAGCAGCTCGTACACGCCGGTATTGTCGAAATGCCCGCCATCGGACAGGTACTGCCAGCCGCGCCGCGTGCCGTGGAAGCGCGCGCTCAGTTCGCAGCCCAGGTAGTACTGCGTGCGGAACAGCGCGATGCCCGCGGCCAGCCACGGATGCGTGGCGCGTTCCGGATGGCGCCGCGCGCGGCCCCGGCGCCCGCCTTCGCGCGCGTGGCTGGCCGGATACGACGGCCACCATGTGCCCAGCCGCAGGTTCGCCAGGCCGAGCAGCAGCGAGGTGCCCAGCGTGGTCGCGCGCCCAAGGCCGGTGGACACCGCCGCACCCGAGATCGCGATCCAGTCGCCCACGGTGCGCGATTCGGCCAGCTTGCCCGACGAAGGCCAGGACACATCCGGGCAGCAAGCCCAGCCGTCGATGGTGAAGCGCGCGTAGGCGTCCGGCGGCAGCGCCGCCGCCGTACCGGCCTGCGCCACGCAGGGTCCGGGTGCCAGGCACAGCGGCATGCCCTTGCGGTCGCGCTGCACCAGTTGCGCGGCCGGATCGACGGTCAGGTTCAGCGTGACGTTGATCAGGTGCAGCGGCGCCAGCACGCGCGGATCGTAGTACGCGTTCAGGCTGAGCTGGTCGCCGGGCACGGGCTCGGCCACGCTGAAGCGGGCGCGCTGGCTGCCGTCGCGGTCGGCACTCGGGTCGGGAGCCGCGAAGCGCTCCCCGTTGGACGCGCCCAGGAACGCGCGCGTGAGCCGCGCCGCGTAGAACGGCTGCAGCGTCGACAGGTTCAGGAAGCCGGAGAAGCGCCCCGCCACCAGCGCCAGCACCAGGCTCACCACGGTGAACGTGGCCAGCGCCGGGCCGGTATAGGCGTTGCCGAACACCAGCCAGTCGACCGGCTCGCGCCCGTCCCAGCGCACCCACAGCACCAGCCACGACCACAGCACGAACAGCAGCAGCGCCAGCACCGCCGCGGCCGCGCCCGCCAGCAGCGACACCGGCAGCCGCGCGCACAGCGCGCGCCAGGGCGTGTCGGCACGGCCCTTGCGGCCGGCATCGAGCCAGCGCGAGCCGTAGTGCACCAGCCAGACCAGCACGCCCAGCACAGTTGCGGGCAGCGCCGCGCCCCACTGGTGGTGGGCCTGGTGGGCAAACAGGTAAGCGGTGCGTGCGATGGTGTCGGCAATGCCCAGCGCCGCCAGCCACAGGGTCAGCGTCAGCGCGCCACGCAGTGCGCGCGTGGTGCGCACGCGGTAGGCGGCCACGGTGCGCGGCTCGCCCTGCAGCAGCGCCAGGCACCACAGCACGCCCAGCAGGGTCAGCACGCCCAGCACGGCAAAGAGCTCGCCGATGACCAGCCCCGATCCGAGCCATTCGGACCAGCGCGCCGCGGCCAGCAGCATCAGGCCCAGCAGCGTGGCGAGCAGCGGCGCGGGGCTCAGGAAGCGGGCCGTCGCCTGCGGATCGTTGGCGCGCGGGTAGATCAGCCAGTAGGCCAGCCCGGGCGGCACCGCGCCAGCCAGCGCGGTGGCCAGCGGCAGCCACAGCAGCGTGCTCCACCAGATCGCGCATTCGCCCTGGTTGAAGGCCTGGCGCGCGTCGTGCAGCAGGTCCATCTCATAGCGCCCCAATCCGTAGGAAACCCCCACCGCGACGTGTTGCCCGAGCGCCAGCACAGCCAGCAGCACCAGCAGCGCGCTGCCGATCACGAAATGCATGGCCAGCCAGTTGCGCACCACCAGCGCGGCGGCATAGAGGTTGTCGCCGGCACCGGTGGGCGACAGGTAGCGGCCGTTCTCGCGCAGCCATGCGACCGCGCCGCGGCCAGGGTCGGCGGCGTAGGACACCGAGGTATGGATGCGCCCCGGCGGCTCGCATTGCAGCGTGTGATAGGCGTCGGTGGCGGCCTGGACCGGGCCCGCGCCGCGGCGCAGGCGGCCGGGCACGAACAGGCTGACGAAGAAGGCGCCGAGGTAGCCGCCGCCGCTGACGGTGGACAGGTAGTCGAACTGCGCCAGCAGCGAGGCCAGGCCCGGCACGGTCTGCGCCGCGGCGGCAGTGGCGGTCGCCGGCGTCGCGGCTTCCGGCGCGGGGGCCGGCACTGCCGCCTTGGCGGGCATCGCGGTGCCCGCCATCGCCTGCATCACGCCCAGGCAGAAGGTGGCGCTGCGGATGCCGCCGCCGGACAGCGCCAGGGCCCAGTTACGGCCGTCGCCGGCGCGCGACGCAATGCCGAGCTGGCGGCGGCGCTGGGCGATGCGGGTGGCCTCGTCGCCGGATCCGCCGGTTCCGTGGTGTTCCGCGGCCATGCGCGTCCTCCCGGTAACAGTCGGTCTGCGGCAAGTATAGGCGGCGGCGCTCCGCCGTTGCCGCCGCCGGCACTCGCCCGGCGCCGCCAGCCAGCCCCACGTTAACCCTGATTGTTGAGAGCCGGGACGAGGCCTAGCATTTCTCTGTATCAGAGACGTTGTCTCTTATATAGAGACAAAAGCAGTCGACGCAACCATCCCAACATGCTCAAGACCCTGGACGGCGCCCTGGCGCTGTTGACCCATTTCACCGCCCGCCAGCCCAACTGGGGCGTGCGCGAGCTGGCGCGCCACAGCGGCGTGCACCACGCCGTGGTGCACCGAGTGCTGGCTACTTTTGCCGCCAATGGCTTCCTGGTGCAGGACGCCATTGGCCGCTACGGCTTGGGGTTGCGCTGGTTCGAGCTGGGACAAGTGATGCGAAAGACATTTTCGCCGGCCGAGGTGGTGCAGCCCGCGCTGGAAGCGCTGGCGCGCGAATGCGGCGAGACCGTGTTCCTGTCGTGGCTGGACGGTGGCGAGGGCTTGTGCACGGATATCGCCCAGAGCCAGCACCAGCTGCGCTTTTCGATCGAAGTGGGCCAGCGCTTCGCGCTGGACGCGGGCGCGCACGCCAAGGCCATCCTGGCATTCCAGCCGGAAGCGTTCCGGCGCCAGGTAACGGGCGACGCGCCCGAGCCGGAAGCACGGCTGGCGCAGATCCGCGCCGACGGCTGGGCCTACACCTGCGAGGAATCCGCCGCCACGGTGGCCGGGCTGGCGCTGCCGCTGCGCCACCGCGACACCCGGGCGGTGGTGGGATCGCTGGCCATCGCCGGCCCGCTGCAGCGCCTGACGCCTGAGGCGGTGCCGCGCTTGCTGGAGGCGCTGCGCACCGCGCGCAACACCATCGGCCCGGTGGCGGGTTTCATGCGCTGAGCGCGCGCCAGGCATCACACACAACAGACAAAACCAGACAACACTACGGGGAGCGGTGGACAACATGACCATGCCAACACAACTGAACGCGCCGATGGCGGCGCAGCCTGCAACACGGACACGCTTCATGGAGCCCTTGCTGCTGCTGGTCTCCGTGGGACTGTCGGTATTCGGCGCCATGATCGGCATGCAGTTGATCGTGTCGCTGGGGATCTCGGCCAACACCTCGATCATCGGCGCGCTGATCGCGATCGTGTTCTCGCGCATCCCGCTCGAGATCACGCGGCGCTTCCGCGTGCTGGAGCGGCAGAACCTGGTGCAGACGGCAATCTCGTCGGCCACCTTCGGCGCCGCCAACTCCCTGATGATCCCGATCGGCGTGCCATACGCGATGGGCATGCCGGAACTGGCCACGCCGATGCTGATCGGCGCGGTGATCGCCATGTTCGTCGACGGCGCCATGCTGTACTTCCTCTTCGGCAGCAAGATCTTCCCCGCCACCGGCACCTGGCCGGCCGGCATCGCCACGGCCGAGGCCATCTGGGCCGGCGACCGCGGCGGGCGCAAGGCCGCGTTCCTGGGCCTCGGCATTGCCGTGGGCGTGGGCGGCGCCTGGCTGGGCGTGCCGATGTCCGCGTTCGGCGCCGCTTTCCTGGGCAACCTGGCGGCACTGACCATGTTCGGCATCGGCCTGCTGGTGCGTGGCTATTCGGTGGCGCTGACCGGCATCGACATCGCCCGCGCCTATATCCCGCACGGCCTGATGATCGGCGCGGGCATCGTCGCGCTGTTCCAGGTCGCCAATGAAATCCGCCGCGCGCGCCATGCCCCGGCCGTGGACACGGGCACCATCGAAGTCCCGGCCTCGCGCGCCAGCCGCATCCTGTCGGGCGGCTTCCTGATCTACCTGGCGATTGCGCTGCTGATCTCGGTGCTGGCCGGCCATGTCTCTGACATGTCGCTGGGCATGCTGGTGGTGTTCGTGCTCTATGCCGCCTTTGCCGCCTATGTGCATGAGCTGATCGTCGGCATCGCGGCGATGCATTCGGGCTGGTTCCCGGCCTTCGCGGTGGCGCTGATCACGCTGACCATCGGCATCCTGATCGGCTTCCCGCCGACGGCGCTGGCGGTGCTGGTGGGCTTCTCCGCCGCCACCGGCCCGGCCTTTGCCGACATGGGCTATGACCTCAAGACCGGCTACCTGCTGCGTGGCGAGGGCCGCGACATGGAGGCCGAGCTGGCCGGGCGCAAGCAGCAGTTCCTGGCCGCGATGATCGGCTTCGCGGTGGCCGCGGTGGTGGTGCTGGTGTTCCACGGCACCTTCTTCGCGCAAAACCTGATCCCGCCGGTGGACCGCGTCTACGCGGCCTCGATCAAGGCGGGCTCGTCGGCGGAGATTGCCCGCAACCTGGTGATCTGGGCCATCCCCGGCGCGCTGCTGCAGCTGATCGGCGGCTCCAGGCGCCAGCTCGGCATCCTGCTCTCCACCGGCATGCTGATTGCCTCGCCGCTGGCCGGCTGGGCAGTGCTGGCCGGCCTGGCGATCCGCTTCGTGCTGCAGCGCCTGCGCGGCGACAAGCACGTGGCCGAGATGAGCGCCTTTGCCGGCGGCGTGATTGCCGGCGACGCGCTGTTCAGCTTCTTCGGCTCCGTCACCAAGCTGCGCAAGTAAGTGCGCAACTGAGTCTTACCTCGGGGCGCGGCCGCCGCGTCCCGCCTGTCATTACCCGAGACGTTCCATGGATATCCAAGCCATCCAGGCCATCCGCGCCGACACCCCGCTGACGGCCTCCACCATCTATCTCGACACCGCCGCGGCCTCGTTGCCGCCCGACGCGGTGCTCGATACCGTGCGCAGCTACCTGCTCGATACCGGCCATGTCGGCATCTACCTGCCGGCCTTCCGCAAGGAGACCTATGCGCGCGTGGAAGCGGTGCGTGGCAAGCTGGCCGGGCTGCTCAACTGCGCCGCCGACGAAGTCGCCTTCACCAAGAACGCCACCGAGAGCATCTCGATCGTCGCGCGCGGCATCGCCTGGAACGCCGGCGACGAAGTGCTGGTGGCCGACACCGAAATGCTGAGCAACCTGCTGCCCTGGCGCCGGCTGGAGCAATCGCACGGCATCGTCGTGAAGATGGTCGCGGCCAATGCCGAAGGGCTGCTTGCGCCCGAGGCGTTCGCGGCCGCCGTCACCCCGCGCACGCGCCTGCTCACCTTCTCGCACCTGCCCAATTCGACGGGTGCGGTGCAGCCGGCCGCGCAGATCTGCGCGGTGGCGCGCCGCCACGGCGTGCTGTCGCTGGTCAATGCGGCGCAGAGCGTGGGCATGCTGCGCTCGGACGTGGCCGAGCTGGACTGCGATTTCCTGGCTGGCTGCGGCCGCAAGGCGCTGCGCGCGACCGAGGGTGCGGGCTTCCTGTATGTGCGCCGCGCGCTGATCGAGCAGGTCGAGCCCGCGCTGGTGGGCTGGTGGAACGGCGCCTATGACCGCGCCACCGGCGCGCTGTCGCTGGTCGCTGGCGCCAGGCGCTTCGAGGCTGGCTGCCCGGTCGTGCCGGCGATCCTCGGCATGGGCACCGCCATCGACTACGCCGCCGCCATCGGCATCGACGCCATCGAGGCGCGCGTGCGCGACCTGACCGAGTACGCGGTGGCGAAGTTCGCGTCGATCCCCGGCTTCGAGCTGTACGGCCCGGCCGACGTGGCCAACCGCATCGGCATCGTGCCGTTCAATGTGCGCGGCGTGGACCCGGCGCGCATCGTCGCCGCGCTGGAAGCGCAGCATTGCATCATCGAGGCCGGCAACTTCATGGCCGACGCCATCCTGGCGCGCTACGGCGTGTCCACCATGGCGCGCGTCTCGCTGCACTACTTCAACACGCATGAAGAGATCGACCGCGTGGCCGCGCTGATCCGCGCCGCGATCGCCTGATCCCGCATTGAACTTCACCAGACTCTCCTGACGGAAACCAAGACATGACCCAACGCATCCTCCTGATGAGCAGCTCGCGCAAGGACAACCTCGGCTACCTCGAGCACGCCGGCGAGCAGATCCACACGCTGCTCAGGCGCGAGCCGCGCAAGGTGCTGTTCGTGCCGTTCGCCGGCGTGACCTTCAGCTTCGACACCTATGAAGGCATGGTCAAGCCGGTGTTCGAGGCGCTGGGCTACGCGCTGGAATCGATCCACCACAGCGCCGACCCGCTGCGCGCCGTGGAGCAGGCCGAGGCCATCGCGGTCGGCGGCGGCAACACCTTTGCGCTGCTCAAGCGCATGTACGACGCCGGCATCGTCGACGCGATCCGCGCCAGGGTGCGCGCGGGCACGCCATACGTAGGCTGGAGCGCGGGCAGCAACGTCGCCTGCCCGACCATCCGCACCACCAACGACATGCCCATCGTGCAGCCGCCGTCGCTGCGCGCGCTGGGGCTGGTGCCGTTCCAGATCAACCCGCACTTCATCAGCGGCAAGCCCGCCGGCCACAACGGCGAAAGCCGCGAAGAGCGCCTGGCCGAGTTCCTGCACATCAACGCGCCGGAGCACGTGTTTGCGCTGCCGGAAGGTTCGGCGCTGTTCTCGGACGGCACCCGCGGCACCGTGCTGGGCGAGCGCCATGCGCTGTGGTTCCCGGCCGAAGGCAAGGTCGAAACGATTCGCGAAGGCGAGACCTTCCCGCTGTCGCAGATCACCGGTCCGGCCGGGATGCAGGACTGGCCGGGCTTTGCTGCCTGAGCCGGCGGCACTGCCCTGAGCCGCTGACGCACTGACCCGGGCCTGCCCCGGGCACAACAAAGAAGAACCGCCCCGCGGGCCGCGCCGTGCCGCCCGCGCGGGCCCCCTTTTGCCCTTTGGAGGAGAAAACAAGATGAGCCACACCATCCGCCACGCCGCCCGCCTGGCACTGCCGCTGCTGCTGGGCCTGCCGGCCGCCGCGATGGCGCAGTCCGGGGTGACGCTGTACGGCGTGATCGACACCGCGCTGACCTACCAGACCCATTCCAACCCCGCGGGCGATGCCCAGATCGGGCTGCAGCAGGGCGGCGAAGGCTTCCTGTCGGGCAGCCGCTTCGGCCTGAAGGGCATCGAGGACCTGGGCGGCGGAATGAAGGCCGGCTTCGTGCTGGAGAACGGCCTGCTGGCCGACACCGGCAGGCTGGACCAGCAGGGCCAGCTGTTCGGGCGCCAGGCCTACGTGAAGATCGGCAACCAGTGGGGCGAGCTGGCGCTGGGCCGGCAGTACACCACGGCCAACACCATGCTGTACTACGTCGACCCGCTCGGCGTGGGCGCGGCGCCGTCCAATGCGTGGATGGTCTACCTGACCGGCCAGCGCTACGACAACGCCGTCAGCTACACCGGCAATTTCGGTCCGGTGTCGGTGATCGCCGAATATGCGCTGGGCGAAACCGCGGGCAACACCCGCGCGACCTCGTCGATGTCGTTCGGCGTGAGGTACGCGGCCGGCCCGATCACCGCAGTCGGCGACTTCCAGCAGACCCGCGACAGCCAGAGCCGCGCAGCGCGCATCTACCTGGCCGGCCTGAAGGCCGCGGTCGGCCGCGCCAGCCTGTTCGCCAACTACATCCACAGCGACCGCGACGCGGGCTTCGATTCGTCCAAGGGCGGCACCGACACGGCCACCATCACCAGCATGTCCACCGCGGCCACGCCGACCAACCGCGCCGCCATCAGCTCGGTCTTCGGCGGCAGCCGCCACGACGACTTCTTCACGCTGGGCGCGAGCTACCCGGTCACCGGCAACGTCACGCTGATCGGCAGCGTGATGCACAACCGCACCCGTGCCGACGGCTTCAGCGGCAACCGCACCACTGCCTACGCGGTCGCCGACTACGCCTTCAGCAAGCGCACCGATGCCTACCTGGCGCTGGCCTACGACCGTGTCCACGGCGACTGGTCGGGCCTGTTCGGCAACAACACCACCAGCTGGACCGGCGGCAGCGGCAAGCCGCTGGACGGGCGCGACAGCCAGACCACGGTGATGGTCGGCCTGCGCCACCAGTTCTGACTTTTTGTAGACGCCCTGCCCGCGCCGCGCGGGCAGGGCACATCATTTGGAGAAAGCCATGGCCCTGCAGCAGACGCTGGTCATTCATGAAGCCCTGGACAACCCGCACGCCAACGGTGCGGTCGTCAGCGAACTGTTCGCGCCCTATGCCGGCGCCGGCGTGAGCGTGGAAGTGACCACGATCCACAACGCCCCGCCCGAGAACACGGCCAACACCACCGACTTCATCACTATCGTGATCCCCGGCACCACGGGCAAGCGTGGCGGCGGCAGTGCGCCGACGCTGGGCGTGATCGGCCGCAATGGCGCGATCGGCGCGCGCCCGGAACTGGTGGGGCTGGTGTCTGACGCCGACGGCCCGATCGGCTGCCTGGCGGTGGCGCTCAAGCTGGCGCAGATGAAGGCGCGCGGCGACCACCTGGCGGGCGACGTGATCGTGACCACGCACCTGTCGACCAATGTCTCGATGCAGCCGCACGACCCGGTGCCGTTCATGGGCATGCCGGTTTCGTCCGACACCATGAACGACTACCAGGTGCTGCCGGAGATGGACGCGATCCTGTCGATCGATGCGTCCAAGGGCAACAGCATCATCAAACACCGCGGCTTTGCGATTTCGCCGACGGCGATGCAGGGCTACATCCTGCGCGTGGCGCCGGACCTGGTGGCGACCATGGAGTCCACCACCGGCTGCCCGGCGGTGACCTTCCCGATCTCGCAACAGGACATCACGCCGTACCACAACGGCCTGTACCACTTCAACAGCATCATGCAGCCGCACGTGGCCACCGGAGCGCCGGTGGTCGGCGTGGCGGTGACGGCGCAGTCGGTGGTGTCGGGCAGCGCGACCTCGGCCAACCATGAGATCGACATCGCCGAAGCCGTGCGCTTCTGCGTGGAGGTGTCCAAGCGCTTCGGCGCCGGCAAGTGCCAGTTCTTCAATGCCGCCGAGTGGGAGAAGATCCGCGCGGCCTACCCGGACCTGTCGGTATTCCAGACCGCGGGCAAGCGCTGAGCGCAGCGCCGGCGGCCTGGCAGGTTCAGGCGGCTTCGGCCGGCCCTGGCTGGTTGGCCGCCTCGGTCGGGGCGGTGCCGCCGTGGCGCCGCTTCCATTCGTCGAAGCCGCCGGCCAGCGCCCAGGTCTTCGGGTAGCCGGCCACCCGCAGGCGCTCGGCCAGCAGCGCGGCGGACAGTTCATTGGGGCAGGCGCAATAGACCACGATGTCGGCCCCGGCGTGCGGCACGCCCAGCGCGTCCAGGCTGTCCAGCGCGCCCTGCATGTCGAGCACCACCGAGCCGGGGATGCGCTCCATCGGCGTGTCGCCGTGCGCGCGCACGTCGATCACCACCGGCAGGCTGCCGGCGAGCCGGCGCGCTTCCAGCTCATCCACCGTCATGCGCGGCACGCGCCGCGTGCGGCGCAGCAGCCGGAAGCGGCGCCACCAGCGCCACGCCAGGAACAGCGCGAACGCCACCAACAGCCCCACCACGGCCATATGCCCGTAGGCGCTGAACGCCTCCAGGATGGCATCGATGAAATCGCTGAACACCACGCCGATCAGCAGGCCGCTGCCGGCCCAGACCAGCGCGCCGATGGCGTCATAGAACAGGAACACCGGCAACGGCGTGCCGGTCATGCCCGCCATCGCGGTGGACAAGGCCCCGGCACCGGGCAGCAGCTTGGCAATCACCAGCGAGCGCGGCCCCACGCGCAGGTAGAGCGACTGGGTCTGGCGGATGCATGAGTCCTGCGAAATCGATACCCGGCAGATCGTGCGCAGCATCGGCTGCCCCAGCCGGCGCCCGGCGAAGTACCAGCCGGTATCGGCAATCAGGCAGGCGAAGATCACCGCCGCCAGCACCGCGCCGATCGACGGCCCGGTCTCCTGCACGCCCAGCGCGCCGGCGACGAACAGCATCGGGTAGGCCGGCACCGGCAGCCCGGCCTGCTCGACCAGCACATTCAGGAACACCAGCATCAGCCCGTGGTTTTCCAGCAAGGCCTGTAACTCTCCCACCATGTTCTCCCCGTCAGTCCAGGATGCCAGTGTGCCAGTCGCCGGGGGCCCGTGCACCGCCAGCTTTGCATGGGTGTTTCAAATTTCCTGAGTGGCAGGCGCGCTGGCAGAAACCACTCCGACTTACGTTGTCCTACAACATCACACGCCTGCCCCACCGGAGCTCACCCACCGACGGCCGTCATCCATGCTTGAAGTGCCCCTGACTGCATGTTTCTGTCCTTTTTTGCTCGCCGGCAGGACTTCCCAGCGAAAACGCCGGCCGCATCCCGGTTAACCCCGAATGATCGCCAGCCCTATTGCCTTCGCCAGGACCTTGTCGTACGATGACTGATAACTCGGATGACCTGCACCGCCGCAGTCAGCCGCCACTGCCACCGGGGCCACTGGCCCGCTCAGGATTGCCGCAATGCTCGCACCCAACGAACTCAAGCAAATCGTCTCCGAAGGCCTGCTGTCCTTCCCCATCACCGACTTCGACGCCCAGGGCGACTTCGCGCCGCAGTCCTACGCCGCGCGGCTGGAGTGGCTGGCCCCGTACGGCGCCACCGCGCTGTTCGCTGCGGGCGGCACCGGCGAGTTCTTCTCGCTGACGCCGCAGGATTACTCGGCCGTGGTCGACACCGCCGTGCGCACCTGCGCCGGCAAGGTGCCGATCCTGGCCGGCGCCGGCGGCCCGACCCGCACCGCCATCGCCTACGCGCAGGAAGCCCAGCGCCTGGGCGCGGCCGGCGTGCTGCTGCTGCCGCACTACCTGACCGAAGCCAGCCAGGACGGCATCGCCGCCCATGTGGAGCAGGTCTGCAAGTCGGTGGATATCGGCGTGATCGTCTACAACCGCGCCAACTCGAAGCTGGATGCGACGCAACTCGCGCGCCTGGCCGAGCGCTGCCCCAACCTGGTCGGCTTCAAGGACGGCGTGGGCGACATCGAGGCCATGGTCAGCATCCGCCGCAAGCTGGGCGACCGCTTCTCCTACCTCGGCGGCCTGCCCACGGCCGAGGTCTATGCCGCGGCCTACAAGGCGCTGGGCGTGCCGGTGTATTCGTCGGCAGTGTTCAACTTCATCCCCAAGACCGCGATGGACTTCTACCGCGCCATCGCCGCGGATGACCACGACACCGTGGGCCGCCTGCTAGACAACTTCTTCCTGCCCTACCTGGCCATCCGCAACCGCAAGGCCGGCTATGCCGTGAGCATCGTCAAGGCCGGCGCCCGACTGGTCGGCCACGACGGCGGCCCGGTGCGCGCGCCGCTGACCGACCTGACCGGCGAGGAGATGGAGATGCTGGGCGCGCTGGTCAACAAGCTCGGCCCGCAGTAAGCAGCAAGCAAGCCGTCCTCGCATTGCATATCGACAGGCCGGCCGCGGGGCACTTGCCCTCCGGCCGGCGTTCCCGTTCCAAACGCTGACAAGGAATCCTTCCATGCACATCACCGGCGACATGCTGATCGGCGCGCAAGCCGTGCGCGGCACCGAAGCCCTGCTGCAGGCCATCAATCCCGCCACCGGCGAAGCCCTGGGCCCTGACTTCCATGGCGGCGGCCAGGCTGAGGTCGAGCGCGCCTGTGCGCTGGCCGAAGCCGCTTTCAACACCTACCGCAACACCACGCCAGAGCAGCGCGCGGCCTTGCTCGAAGCCATCGCCACCGGCATCGAGGCGCTCGGCGACACGCTGATCGAACGCGCCCACCTGGAAAGCGCGCTGCCAATCGCGCGCCTGCAGGGCGAGCGCGGCCGCACCGCCGGCCAGCTGCGCCTGTTCGCCACCGTGCTGCGCGAAGGCCGCTGGCAGCAGGCTACCTTCGACCCCGCGCTGCCCGAGCGCAACCCGCCGCGCCCGGACCTGCGCATGCAGCGCATCGCCATCGGTCCGGTAGCAGTGTTCGGCGCCAGCAACTTCCCGCTGGCGTTCTCCGTGGCCGGCGGCGACACTGCCTCGGCGCTGGCCGCGGGCTGCCCGGTCGTGGTCAAGGCGCACCCGGCGCACCTGGGCACGTCGGAACTGGTGGGGCGCGTGATCCAGCAGGCCGTGCAGGACGCGGGCCTGCCCGACGGCGTGTTCTCGCTGCTGGTCGGGGCGGGCAATGCCATCGGCACGGCACTGGTCACGCATCCGGCAATCCAGGCGGTGGGCTTCACCGGCTCGCGCGCCGGCGGCTTGGCGCTGATGCAGGCGGCCCAGCGCCGCCCGCAGCCGATCCCGGTGTATGCGGAGATGAGCAGCATCAATCCGGTGTTCCTGCTGCCCGCGGCGCTCGATGCGCGCGGCGAGGACATCGGCCGCCAGCTGGTAGATTCGCTGGTGATGGGCGTCGGCCAGTTCTGTACCAACCCCGGGCTGGTGATCGGCATTGAAGGCCCCGCGCTCGACAAGTTCCGCGCCGCGGCGCTCGGCGCGCTGCAAGGCAAGCCGGCGGCGACCATGCTGACGCCCGGCATCCATGCCGCCTTTGAGCAAGGCGTGGCGCAGCTGTCGTCGCTCGACGGCCTGCAACGCATTGGCGATGGCGTCGACGGCAACGGGGCCAACCAGGGGCGGCCGGTAATGTTCGAGACCACCGCGGCGCAGTTCATGGCGGATCACCGGATGCAGGCCGAGGTGTTCGGGCCGTCGACGGTGCTGGTGGTGTGCCGCGATCTTGAAGAGATGCTGGCGGTGGCGCGGCAGCTTGAAGGCCAGCTGACGGCGACGATGCAGCTCGACGATGCCGACCACGCGGCCGCGCGGCGCCTGCTGCCGGTGCTGGAACGCAAGGCCGGGCGGGTGCTGTGCAATGGCTATCCGACTGGGGTTGAGGTTGCCTATGCGATGGTGCATGGCGGGCCGTTCCCGGCGACTTCGGATGCGCGTTCGACTTCGGTGGGGGCGACGGCGATTGACCGGTTCTTGCGGCCGGTTTGTTATCAGAACCTGCCGCAGGCGTTGTTGCCGGAAGCGGTGAAGGGTTGATCGCGCAGGCCCCGCAGTGCGCGGGGCCTTTTTCTTATTGGGGGGTCTTCGCTAGATTTGGGAAGCCCTGCTTTGGCTTGTTGCCATGCGGTCGGTTGTCGCCCTTGGCAACAACAAAAACACCCCGCAAATCTGCGAAGAACCAGCTACGGCCCGCTAGCCCCAGATCAAGCCTCCAGCTTGATCCCCGCCTGCTTCACCACCCCCGCCCATCGCGCCTGCTCGGCAACAAAGAACTTCCCGGTCTCCCCGGGCGTCATCGTCACCACCTCCGCCCCCTGGGCCACCAGCTGCGCGCGCAGATCCGGCGCGCGGATGATGCGGATCAACTCGCCGCTGAGGCGCGCCACCATTGCATCGGGCATGCTGGCCGGAGCCATCACGCCCTGCCACGTCCCGGATTCAAAATTCGGCACGCCCTGCTCGGCGATGGTCGGCACGTTCTGCAGCAGCGGCATGCGCGTGCGCTTGGACTGGGCGATCAGCTTGAGCTTGCCCGACTGCACGTGCGGCAGCGTGGCCAGCATGCCGTTCATCAGCACCTGGGCGCTGCCGCCCACGGTATCGGCAATGGCCTGCGAGCCGCCCTTGTAGGGTACGTATTGCCACTTGGCGCCGGTGGCCTGCTCCACCGCCACGCCGGCCAGGTGCGGCGCGCTGCCGATGGCGGTCACGGCAAAGTTGAGCTGGCTGCGCTGCGACAGCGCCACCAGTTCCTTCACGCTGGCCGCCTGCACCGACGGATGCACCACCAGCAGGTGCGGCGAGTAGGCCAGCATCGACACCGGCTTGAGGTCCTTGGCGATATTGAAGGTCAGCTTGGTATAGACCGACGGGCTGATCGCCAGCGCGCCGATATCGCACAGCATCAGCGTGTGGTTGTCGGTGGCCTGCGCGACCAGTGCCGCGCCGACGTTGCCGTTGGCACCGGGGCGGTTGTCCACCACCACCGACTGGCCCAGCGCCTCGCCCAGCTGCTTGCTGATCAGGCGCGCGATGATGTCCGACGAGCCGCCGGCGGTGTACGGCACCACCAGGCGGATCGGGCGGGTGGGCCAGTCCTGCGCGGCGTGCGCAGCCGATGACAGGCCCGCGAGCGGACCGGCTGCCAGACCGGCGGCCAGTGCGGAGGATTGCTTGAGGAAGGTGCGGCGTCCCTGGGTCATGCTGTTGTCTCCTGTCGATGACGCGAGCGCCGGCGCGGCACGCGATGCGTGCATGCCCGGCGCGTTCTGTGCTGCAGTGTATGGGTTCAGTGCGATGGCTTCAGTCCAGCGCGATCTTGCCCTTCTCGATCACGGTCTTCCAGCGCTGCAGCTCCTGCGCCTCGAACTGGTTGAACTGCTCGGGCGTGTTGGCCACCACCTCGAAGCCGCTCTCGGACAGCTTCTGGCGCATCTTCGGGTCGTTCAGCGATGACACCAGCGCGCCGTGCAGGCGGCTCTTCACCTCGGGCGGCAGGCCGCGCGGCGCGGCCACGCCTTGCCACGAGTACACCTCCACATCCTTCACGCCGGCCTCGGCCATGGTCGGCACATTGGGCAGCACCGGCGAGCGCTTGTCGGAGGTCACCGCCATGGCCTTGAGCTTGCCGGTGCGGATGTGCTGCAGCACGGCGTTGACGTTCTGAAACGACACGTCGACCTGGCCGGCAAGCAGGTCGGAGATGGCCGGGCCGCCGCCCTTGTAGGGCACGTGCAGGCCGTCGGTGGCGCTCTTCTGCCAGAACAGCGCCGCGGTCAGGTGGTCGGACGAGCCTGCGCCGGACGAGGCAAAGCTGACCTTGCCCGGATTCTTCTTCATGTAGGCCACCAGTTCCTGCAGCGTGTTGGCCGGGAACTGCGGATTGGCCACCAGCACATTGGGCGCGCGCACCGCCACGGTCAGCAGGTCGAAGTCCTTGGCCGGGTCATAGGCCAGGTTCTTCTGCAGGAACGGGTTCACCGCGTACACGCCGATCGACGCCACCATCATGGTGTAGCCGTCCGCTGGCGCGCGCTTGACGAAGGTGGCGCCGATAGCGCCGGTCGCGCCGGGGCGGTTGTCGATGACGAAGGGCTGGCCCAGCTTTTCATTGAGCGGCACGGTCAGCATGCGCGCGATGGCGTCGCTGGAGCCGCCCGGCGGGAACGGCACCACCACCGATACCGGGCGTTGCGGCCAGTCCTGTGGCGCGGCGTATGCGGCGGCGCTGACGGTCAGGGCCGCCACCGTGACGACAGAGCCGAGCGCAAAGGCGCGCAGCCAGTGAGGCAGGCGCGGGGCGCGCTGGCGTTGGAACGTGTACATCGTTGTCTCCTGCAGTGTCTTTATCAGATGAGCCGGCCGTGCCGATCACGGCAGCGGCCGGTTGGGCGTTGCCGGTACTGCGTCAGCGCACCATGCAGGGCGCCTTGTTGTTGAACGTCCAGCCGGGGATCAGGAACTGCATCGCCGCGGCATCGTCGCGTGCGCCCAGGCCCTTGCGCTGGTACAGCTCGTGCGCGCGCGCCAGGGCATCCATGTCGAGCTCCACGCCCAGGCCCGGGGTCTTGGGCACCTGCACCAGGCCGCCTTCGATCCGCAGCGGGTTGCGGGTCAGGTTTTCGCCGTCCTGCCAGATCCAGTGCGTGTCGATGGCGGTGACGCGCCCCGGCGCGGCGGCCGCCACGTGGGTGAACATGGCCAGCGAAATATCGAAGTGGTTGTTCGAGTGCGAGCCCCAGGTCAGGCCCCATTCGGCGCACATCTGCGCCACGCGCACCGAGCCCTGCATGGTCCAGAAGTGCGGGTCCGCCAGCGGGATGTCGACCGACTGCAGCCGCACCGCGTGCCCCATCTGGCGCCAGTCGGTGGCGATCATGTTGGTGGCGGTGGGCAGGCCGGTGGCGGTGCGGAACTCGGCCATGATCTCGCGCCCGGAATAGCCGTCTTCGGCGCCGCACGGGTCCTCGGCATAGGCCAGCACGCCGCGCTTGTCGCGGCACAGGCGCACGGCCTCTGCCAGCGACCAGGCGCCGTTGGGATCCAGCGTGATGCGCGCCTTGGGGAAGCGTTCGGCCAGCGCCAGGATCGCTTCCATCTCTTCGTCGCCGCTCAGCACGCCGCCCTTGAGCTTGAAGTCGTTGAAGCCATAGCGCTCGTAAGCGGCTTCGGCCAGGCGCACCACGCCCTCGGGCGTCATCGCCACTTCATTGCGCAGGCGGAACCACGCGTTGTCGGCATCAAGCTCGGTGCGGTAGTCCAGCGTGGTGCGCTGGCGATCGCCGATATAGAACAGGTAGCCGAGCATCTCCACGGCGTCGCGCTGCTGGCCTTCGCCGAGCAGTGCGGCCACCGGCACCTCGAGGTGCTGGCCGAGCAGGTCGAGCAGCGCCGCCTCCAGTGCCGTCACGGCATGGATGGTGATGCGCAGGTCAAAGGTCTGCAGGCCGCGGCCGCCGGCGTCGCGGCTGGCGAATGCCGCGCGCACGCGGTTCAGGATGGACTGGTACTGGCCGATGGGCTGGCCCACCAGCAGCGGCCGCGCGTCTTCCAGCGTCTGGCGGATGCCCTCGCCGCCCGGGACCTCGCCCACGCCGGTGTGGCCGGCGCTGTCGCGCACGATCACGATATTGCGGGTGAAGTACGGGCCATGGGCGCCGGACAGGTTCATCAGCATGCTGTCATGCCCGGCCACGGGCACCACGGTCAGTTCGGTCACGACCGGGGTGTGGGCGGACGCCATGGGGGCGGCGGTTGGGGTCATCTCTGGGTTGTCTCCGGCATTTCCGATGGCAGGCGCAGTATCGCTCACCCGGACCATCACATCGCGTATGTTATCTGTCATCGTATGACTGATAACCCAGTATAATGAGGCTATCTCGAACCGGTCAAGTCCGGGAAACCCCGCCCGTATCCACCATGCCGAACTCCACCTCCGCCCAGTCCGTTCCGCCCGTTTCTGCGCCGCAAGCGCCGCTGCGCCGCCGCGGCCGCACGCTTGCCGAAGAAGTGGTGCAAGCCCTTGGCGAAGAAATCCGCCAGGGCCAGCTCAAGCCCGGCAACAAGCTGCCGACCGAGTCGGAGATCATGGCGTCGATGGGGGTCAGCCGCACCGTGGTGCGCGAGGCACTGTCGCGGCTGCAGGCCAGCGGCCTGGTCGAGACGCGCCACGGCATCGGCACCTTCGTGCTGGCGCGCGCGGCCGAGGCGCCCTCGCCCTTCCGCATCGGGCCTGACGCGCTGGGCACGGCCATGGATGTGATGGCGATGCTGGAATTCCGCGTCAGCCTTGAAGCCGAGGCCGCGGGCCTGGCCGCGTCGCGCCGCACCGACGCGCAACTGGCCGCGATGCGCCAGGCGCTGGACGAGCTCAAGCGCAGTGCCGGCGCCGGCAACGACGCCGTGGAGAGCGATTTTGCCTTCCACCTGGCGATTGCACGCGCCACCGGCAACCGCTACTTCACCGACATCATGGGCCACCTGGGCACCATGGTGATCCCGCGCAGCCGCCTGCAGGTCAGCACGCCCGAGCGCGAGCAGTACCTGGAGCGCGTCAGCATCGAGCACGAGAACATCTACGACGCGATCGAGCGCCGCGACCCCGACGGGGCCAAGGCCGCCATGCGCATGCACCTGACCAACAGCCGCGAACGGCTGCGCAAGGCCTCGGCGCCGGCCGGCGCCCAAGGCTGAGCGACGCGCGCACTGGGTGGGTGCGGCCGTCAAGTCATACGATGTCTAATGATATGGGCCGGGATCAGGGGGTCAGCCGGCAACGCCGCGCAAAGTCCACCAGCTCCACCAGGGACGAGACCTGCAGCTTGCCCATGATGCGTGCCTTGTAGCTGCTGACGGTCTTGTTGCTGATAAAGAGGCTGGCGCTGATGGCCTTGTAGGACATGCCGCGCGCCAGCATCTGCAGCACCACCAGTTCCTTGTCGGAAAGGCGCCGCAGGATCTCCTCATCCGCCGACATGGCCTGGCGCGGCGCGCCGCCACGGCTGAGCATCGGGAACACGGTATAGCCCGCCAGCACCGCCTCGACCGCACGCAGGATTTCCTTGATGTCCTGGGTCTTGCTGACGAAGCCCTGCGCACCGGCCTGCCATGACCGGCTGATGAACACCGCCGGGTCCAGCGCCGTCACCACCAGAATGCGCACCTGCGGATGGATCGCGCGCAGGCGCGGCGCCACATCCAGCCCGCTGGAGCGCGGGATGTCCAGGTCGAGCAGCACGAGGTCCGGTGTGCGCGCGCGCACCAGCTCGATGGCGCATTGTCCGTTGTCTGCTTCGATCACCTCGTCTACGCCAAGCAGCTGCAGCAGATGGTGCCTGAGCACCAGCCGCATCGCCGGATGGTCGTCAACGATCAGGATGGTTGTCATGCGTGGCTTCGTAGTCCGGGAACGCATCGGCGACGGCGCGCATTCTGCCCGGGCATGGGATGGCAGGGCGATCAACACGCGGGGCGCGATGCTGCGCCAGTATAGGGAGCCGCGGACGCTGGCAGGATGGGAGAAATCGGTTTCGCATGAGGCCGAATCCTAGGCCCGCCTCAGACACGCGCTCATGCCGGAGCACCGGGCCGTGGCGGTGTGCCCCTGCGCACGGCAGGGACAACGGCAAACAGCCAGTGGTGCTACTCTATTCCAGCGTGTTTCATCCATGGAGAACACTGTGCCTCGCAAGACCCCCATCGAGCGCTACCGCAACATCGGCATCAGCGCGCATATTGACGCCGGCAAGACCACGACGACCGAACGGATCCTGTTCTACACCGGCGTCAACCACAAGCTGGGCGAAGTGCACGATGGCGCGGCCACCATGGACTGGATGGAGCAGGAGCAGGAGCGCGGCATCACCATCACGTCGGCCGCTACCACTGCCTTCTGGAAAGGCATGGCCGGCAACTACCCCGAACACCGCATCAACATCATCGATACGCCGGGACACGTCGACTTCACCATCGAAGTCGAGCGCTCCATGCGCGTGCTTGACGGCGCCTGCATGGTCTACGACGCCGTCGGCGGCGTGCAGCCGCAATCCGAGACGGTCTGGCGCCAGGCCAACAAGTACGCGGTGCCGCGCATTGCCTTCGTCAACAAGATGGACCGCGTCGGCGCCGACTTCTTCCGCGTGCAGACGCAGATCGCCGACCGCCTCAAGGGCCGCGCCGTGCCGATCCAGATCCCGCTGGGCGCCGAGGACCATTTCCAGGGCGTGGTCGACCTGGTCAAGATGAAGGCCATCGTCTGGGACGATGCCAGCCAGGGCGTGCGCTTTGCTTACCAGGACATCCCGGCGGACCTGCTGGCCACCGCACAGGAATGGCGCGACAAGATGGTCGAAGCCGCCGCCGAGGCCGACGAGACGCTGCTCAACCAGTACCTGTCGGGCGAGCCGCTGACCGAGGAGCAGATCAAGCGCGGCCTGCGCAAGCGCACCATCGCCAACGAGATCGTGCCGATGCTGTGCGGCAGCGCCTTCAAGAACAAGGGCGTGCAGAGCATGCTGGACGCGGTCATCGACTACCTGCCCTCGCCCGCCGACGTGCCGGCCATCCTGGGCCACACCGAAGACGACCGCGAAGCCGAACGCCATCCCAACGACGACGAGCCCTTTGCCGCGCTGGCGTTCAAGATCATGACCGACCCCTTTGTCGGCCAGCTGATCTTCTTCCGCGTCTATTCCGGCGTGGTCAAATCCGGCGACACCGTCTACAACCCGGTCAAGGCCAAGCGCGAGCGCCTGGGCCGCATCCTGCAGATGCACGCCAACGTGCGCCAGGAGATCAAGGAGGTGCGCGCCGGCGACATCGCCGCGGCCGTCGGCCTGAAAGAAGCGACCACCGGCGACACCCTGTGCGACCCCGACAAGGTCATCATCCTGGAGCGCATGAGCTTCCCGGAACCGGTGATCTCGCAGGCAGTGGAACCCAGGACCAAGGCCGACCAGGAAAAGATGGGCATTGCGCTGAACCGCCTTGCGCAGGAAGACCCGTCCTTCCGCGTGACCACGGACGAGGAATCCGGCCAGACCATCATCTCCGGCATGGGCGAGCTGCACCTGGAAATCCTGGTCGACCGCATGCGGCGCGAGTTCGGCGTGGAGGCATCGGTCGGCAAGCCCCAGGTGGCCTACCGCGAGACCATCCGCCAGCCGGTCAAGGACGTGGAAGGCAAGTTCATCAAGCAATCGGGCGGACGCGGCCAGTACGGCCACGTGGTGCTCAACCTCGAGCCGATGCCGCACGGCGGCGGCTATGAGTTCGTCGATGCCATCAAGGGCGGCGTGGTGCCGCGCGAATTCATCCCCGCGGTGGACAAGGGCATCCGCGAGACCCTGCAGTCAGGCGTGCTGGCCGGCTACCCGATCGTCGACATCAAGGCCACGCTGGTGTTCGGCTCCTACCATGACGTCGACTCGAACGAGAACGCATTCCGCATGGCCGGCTCGATGGCGTTCAAGGAAGGCATGCGCCGGGCCAGGCCCGTCCTGCTGGAGCCGATGATGGCCGTCGAGGTGGAAACGCCTGAGGAATTCACCGGCAACGTGATGGGCGATCTGTCGTCACGACGCGGCATGGTGCACGGCATGGAAGACATCGCCGGTGGCGGCGGCAAGATCGTGCGCGCCGAGGTGCCGCTGGCAACCATGTTCGGCTACTCCACCACGCTGCGCTCGCTGACGCAGGGGCGCGCGACGTACACGATGGAGTTCAAGCACTATGCCGAGGCGCCGGCCAATGTGGCTGAGGCGGTGATATCGACGAAGCGGGGGTAACAATGGTTTGCTCCTCTCCTCCGCGTGCGGGAGAGGGGCCGGGGCAGAGGGCCGGCGCATCCACGCACCCGTGCCCTCCTCCTTGATCGCGATCAGCAGGCCGCCGCCGTCATCTTGAAGATCCCCTGCGCATTCCCGGCATCAAACCCCAGGTCATAACGCTGCGGCGCTGCCGCTTCATCGGCAAAGCGGTCGCGCGTGATGAACTCGTAGAACGATCCCGGCACGTCCCGCTCCATCGTCTCGCCGTGCGCGCCGACGAAGGCGCGGCGCACCGTATCCGCGCGGAACGCGGTCTGCTTGACGCGGCCGCTGCGCGAGACTTCCACCTTGTCCTTCATCGGCCGGCCCAGCTGCTTCTGCTGCTCGGCGAGCGCGAACACATCGTCGACGCGGTCGGTGGCGTGGTTGAAGGCGTTGCCTTCGGTGGCGACCCAGGCCATCTCCGCCGATTCACTGAGCAGGGTTTCATAGTCGGCGAGGCTCGGGGTGGCGTGCTGGCGCTCGAAGCATGGCACCAGCAGGCCGACCAGCTCGGCGCCGTCAGCCAGGTCCAGCGCGCCGTCGCGCTCCAGCTGCCACAGCAGGGTCTGCGCGCGCGGCGTGAGCGGGTCGGCGGAGGTGCCGGTGACGCGGCTGACGGCGGCGCGGAAGGCTTCGCTGAAGCGTTCCGGATGGAATTCGCTGAGGAAGAACTGGGCGATGTCCTCGGGCGCGTCGGCATGCGCGTATGAGCGGCCGGTCATGCCGATGCGGTCCAGCGGATAGGTGCCGTTGAGCACGTAGCCGAGCGGGCGCAGGATGCGGGTGAAGGCGGCCTCGCCTTCGGGCAGCGCGCCGTTGTCGCGCCACTTGACCGTGCGCAGCGCGCCGTGGTCGAAGGTGACCTTGCCGCCGGCGGCGGCAACGTCGTCGGTGTAGGCGCGGCCGCTCGGCACGCGCTCGAGGATGCCGCCGAACAGCACCATGTTCAGGGCCTGGGCGATTTCCGCGCGGCTGGCGCGGCCCTGCGGGGCCTGCGGCAGATCCGCGGGCAAGGTGACCAGCGCGAGCAGTTGCGCGGCGCGGGCGGCGCCGACGTTGGCGGTGAGAAGCGTGGAGAGATTGGAGGTCATGGGCGCAAACAGGTGAACACTGGGATGGCAGCCGGGCTGGCGACGATACGCGGGGCAGGATAGGGGCACCCCCATGGCGCGCACAAGCGCGCATTGCGCACAACGTTGTGCGTGCGGCGCACGACCGCGGTAGCGGTGCGGCCTGGCGCCGCTGTTTATACTGTCAGCCTTCCTTCCCTCGCAGTCCCATGAGAAACGACATCCCCAACCTGGGCGCGCTGCAGGCCTTCGAGGCCTCGGCGCGGCTGGGCAGCTTTACCCGCGCCGCGGCAGAGCTGGCGCTGACGCACAGCGCGGTGGGGCGGCAGGTGGCGCAGCTGGAGCAGCGCCTGGGCGTGGCGCTGTTCACGCGCGTGCGCCGGCGCCTGGAGCTGACCGATACCGGGCGCGAATACGCCGCGCGCATTCGCCGGCACCTGGACCACCTGCAGCGCGACACGCTGGAAATCACCACCGGCCGGGCCATGGGCTACACGCTGGAGCTGGCGGTGGTGCCCACCTTTGCCACCCAATGGCTGATCCCGCGCCTGCCGGACTTTGCGCGGCGCCATCCCAATGTGACGGTCAACCTGGCGGCGCGCTCGCAGCCGTTCTCGTTCCAGGAATGCGCCTATGACGCGGCGATTTATTTCGGCGACCAGTTCTGGCCCGGCACGCGCGGCGGCGTGATCTTCCGCGAAGGCGGCATGGTGCCGGTGTGCAGTCCCGCCTTCCTGGCCGGGCATCCCGTGACCGACGCCGCCAGCCTGGCGCGCTGCCGCCACCTGCACCTGAGCACGCGCGCCAACGCCTGGCGCGACTGGTACGCGGCACAGGGCTGGGCCTATGACCTGGCCGCCTCGCGCGGGCCGCGCTACGAACTGTTCACGATGATGACGGCCGCCGCTACGGCCGGGCTTGGCATCGGCCTGGCGCCGCGCCTGCTGATCGAGCGCGAGCTGCAGACCGGCCAGCTGGTGATCCCGCTGGCGGGCATGCTGGACGAACAGCAGGGCTACTACTTTGCTTATCCGGAGGGCCGGCCCGAATCCGAAGCGCTGGCGGCCTTCCGCAACTGGATCCTGGGCCTGTCGCGCGATGCGCCGGCCACCGCTGCCGGCAACTGATCGCGCTGCCTCGCTGCGCCCCATGACGCACTTTCCGGGGGCGTTTGCGCAATGCAGGTAAACTAGCGCCTGTTCGCCGCACCCGGGACGACCCGGAACATGCCTCCCCGGTCATATCGGCCCTGGCCGCCATGACTGCCGAAGTGGGCGCCGGCGAACCCGCTCAATGGCCTTCGGGCCGCTCCCGTGGCGCCGGCAACCGGCGCTGCCCAAGGCTTGCCCGGCAACACTGCCGGCATTCGCCGCCAACCAGGCATCGCCGCCCACTTCGACCTTCGCCCGGGCCCTGCGCATCCGTTGCGCTGCGCCCGATGACGACCCGCGCGCCCCCGCGCGGGACTGGAACCCGCAGGCCATCGGCCTGACGGAACCGCGCCGGCGCGCTGCAAGCACCGGGGCGGCTCGGACTTCCGGAGGAAATCCATGAACCAGACAGCCAGCCACTGGCTGCTGGCGGCCGGGCTTTTGCCTTTCGTCGCCCTTGCCGCCCTCACCGGCACCAACGCCCACGCCGAGCCAGGCGTGACCCTGTACGGCATCGCCAGCTCCGCCGTGCGCTACACCTCCAACCTGGATGGCCACCACAACCGCCAGGCCGCACTGGTCTCCGGCGGCATGGTCGGCAGCCGCTTCGGCCTGAAGGGCGATGAAGACCTGGGCGGCGGCAACCACGCCATCTTCCAGCTCGAGGCCGGCATCGGCAGTGACGACGGCCGCTCCAGCTACAACGCGCTGTTCGGGCGCCAGGCCTATGCGGGACTTTCCGGCGGCTGGGGCAGCCTGACCTTCGGGCGCCAGTACAACGCGCTGAACAATATTGGCTGGGCCTTCAATCCGCTGGACCAGGGCTGGGGCAATTTCTGGTCCGACCCGCTGTATATCGGCGGCGACATCTTCTTCCAGGACTACCGCATCAACAACAGCGTGGTCTACAAGAAGACCGCAGGCCCGCTCACGCTGCAGCTGGACTACGGCGCCGGCGAGCAGCCCGGCAGCCTGGCGCGCGGCACCACGCTGGGGGGCGGGCTGATGTTCCAGCAGGGCGCGCTGGCGCTGGGCACGGCCTATGACCAGCGCAAGAGCGCCGACGGCGGCAACACCGTGCGCAACTACTCGGTGGGCGGCTCCTACGCTTTCGGCAAGGCCACGGCCTACCTCGGACATATGGGCCGGCGCGAATCGGCGGGCGACGCTCGCTTCAATATTGCCTTTGCCGGCCTCGGTTACCAGCTCACGCCGGCGCTGCACGTCTCGGGCGCCTACTACCGCTACTGGCAGGGTGGCAACGTGACTACGCAGTTCCAGGACGTGCCGGCGCTGCTGGGCAGCGGCAACGCTGACAGCATCGCCGTGGTGGCCGACTATGCGTTGTCCAAGCGCACCAGCCTGTACCTGGAAGCCGATGCCGTGCACGCGCGCGGCGGCGCGGTCGGACGCGAGACCGAATACTGGGCCGGCGCGCCCGCCGCGGGCGTGGACAGCACCACGCGCGTGGGCGTCATGCTTGGCATGCGGCATCACTTCTGAGGATCGCGGCGGCTCCACCGGGTGCCGCTGCAGGAAGGCGCGCAGCGCCATGCTGACGCGCCTTTTTTTCCATGCCGCACGAAAGAATTACCACGGCGGCAGCCGGCAACTTCAGCCCCATGCGTACTGCGCCACAAACGGCGCAGGCATGGTCATTGCGCATGCCATGCATTCCAACTCTTGCGACAAGGAGCACAGCATGCCGAACCAACCTCCCACCAGTGCAGGCGCGGCCATCATCGGTTCAGGCGTGGGCGAAGGCCCGGGCCCTGAAGTGATGGCGGCATCGAGCCTTGACGGCACCAAGGCCTATTCATCCGATGGCGAACACGTCGGCAAGATTTCCGAAATCATGCTGGACGTGCCGCACGGCCGCATCGCCTACGCGGTGCTGACCACCGGCGGCTTCCTCGGCATCGGCGACACGCTGCACGCCATCCCATGGAATGCACTGGTCATGGACACCGACGAGAAATGCTTCCGGATTGCGGTGACGGCAGACCGGCTCAAATCCGCACCGGGCTTCAACAAGGACAGCTGGCCGAGCATGGCCGATCCCCAGTGGGGCAAGTCGCTGCACGAGTACTACGGCCGCGACCCGTACTGGGTGTCCCCGCCGCTGTAGGCCTGCGCAGGGGCTACGCCCAGGTGGCAAGCAGCCAGCGCGCGGCCGGCGCGGCCAGGCCGATACCCGCCACGCCCGGCAGCAGGCGCTGCACCGCGCGTGGCGCATAGGACAGGCCCAGCGCCACGGCAAGCGCGCTGGCGGTCAGCGTGCCAAGCCACGACACCGTTCCCAGCGGCCCGCCGTCGGCAGCAACATGGAGCGACCAGGCCAGCGCGAGCGCGCCGGCACCCGCCGCGCGCAGCCCGGCCACGGCGCGCCGCGACGGCATGCTGCCGCGGCCATGGATATCGGCATGGTGGCGGTCGAGCGACAGCGCCAGTGCGGCGAATCCTGACAGCGACAGTGCGAAGGCAGCCAGCATATTCATGCGGGCTCCTGCGTGACGGCAGCCACTTCGGCCACCTTCTGCGGCTGGCGCAACGTGCGCCGCGGTGCCGGCTGCCTGCGTCCGACCATCCAGGCCGCGGCTGCCAGCGCGATGCCGAGCGCCAGCGTCACCAGGTCGAAGCCAGCCACCGCCGCCGGCCCGCGTCCCTGCAGCAAGCTCACGCCCAGGTGCGATCCGGTGGTCAGGGCATTGAGCACCGGGACGCCCCCGAACAGCGCCGCCCCCACCCACAACTGCGCGCGCCACATGCCGCGCGCGGGGCGCAGCAGCGCCAGCAGCGCGCTGGCGGCCCAGGCGATGAAGAACCAGCGGATCTCCGCCTCGGGCCGCTGCGCCAGTTCCACCGGCAACAGGCGGTTGGCCCAGAAGTAGCTGGCAAAGGCAATCGGCAGGCCGGCGATGGCGCCGATGTTCAGCGCCTCGGCCAGGCGCAGGCCAGCGCTGGGGCGTGCCCCTGCAGCCAGCGCCTTGGCCTGCTGCTGGCGCGTGCGTACCGCCCACAGGATCGCCCCGGTAGCCACCATGGCGGTGCCGGCAAGACCGCACAGGAAGAACAGCGCGCGCAGGCCTGGTGAAGCAAAGCCGGCGATATGCAGGCCGGTCATGACGCTGCGCGTCAGCTCTGCCGCTGACTTGTCTTCTGCGTACGCGCGCAGCATGGCGCCGCTGGTGCCGGAGAATTCAAGCGTGGACGCATCGTGTGCCAGCGTAGGCGGCTCGGCACGGGTCAGCGCCACGGTGGCATTGGCATCGCCCGGCAGGTTCACGGTGATGCGCCCCGGCGCGGCCCCCTGCCAGCGTCGCTCCGCCTGCGCCACCATGTCTGCCACGCTTGCCAGCGCGGCGGGCGTGCCCGCTGCGCTGGCTGGCCGCGGACGTAGCATCGCCTCGGCCTGGAAAGCGCGCTCGCCGCCGCGGTAGGCGGCCTCGATCCCCCAGGGCATATACATGAACAGCAGCGTGACCAGCCCGGTGTAGGTGATCATCAGGTGGAACGGCAGCGCCAGCACCGCCAGCGCATTGTGCGCATCGAGCCAGGATCGCTGGCCCTTGCCGCGCCGGAACGTGAAGAAGTCGGCAAAGATGCGCCGGTGCGTGATGACGCCGCTGACGATGGCTACCAGCATGAACATGGCGCAGAAGCCGGCGATCCAGCGCGCCCACTTGGCCGGCATGTAGTGCAGGTCGAAATGCAGCCGGTACAGGAACTCGCCGCCGCGGGTCTCGCGCGCGGCCTGCAGCGGCGCGCCGGTGGCCGGGTCGAGCAAGCGGCTGTCGAACCGGCGCGGCTTGCCGTCGGCGTCGCGCGGCGCCTGGCCCGGCTTGTAGACCCACCGCACGGTGGCGGCCTGGCGCCGATCGTCGGGCAGCGTGATGAACCAGCGCGCGGCATCCGGTGCCTGCCGGCTGAGGTAGCGCACCGCGTTCTGCGCCACCTGCGCGGCCGGCACCTCGGCGGCGGGCGCGGTGCGATGCAGCTCGGGCCGCATCCACAGCGAGATCTCTTCCTTGAAATAGCTGGCGGTGCCGCCGCAGAACATCAGCAGCAACACCCAGCACACCAGCAGGCCACTCCAGGTATGGAGCCATGCCATCGACTGCCTGAAACCCGCGCGCATCAGCCGCCCCGTCCCACGGCCAGCAGCGCCAACAGCAGCGCTGCCGGCAGCGCCAGCCCGGCCCAGGCTCGCCACGCGCTGCGCACCGCGAAGACCCAGACCACCGCCGCGGCATAGATCGCAAAGGACAGCAGCGTGGCCGTGGTCACGGCATCGGGCCGCGCCATCGGCAGCCACACGGACAGGGCCGCGGTGGCCAACGCCGCCAGCGCGTAGCCGCCAGCAATGGCCGCGACCGCGCGCGAGGCTACCCCGGCGCGATAGCGCCAGCCGGACGCGTGGGCCTGGCTCATGCCGGCACGCGCAGTGCTGCGCCGCAGGCCAGGCCGGCCGTCACGGCTGAGGCTGACTGCAGCGGCATGCCGGAGACGGGGCGTCGATGGCGGGAGGAAAGTCGATACATGGCGCAGGACCGGGGCAAGAAATCGTTAAGAATGATAACAATTCTCATTACTGACCTCAAGGTCGTACATTGCGCCACCGGGTCACCCTCAAAAACGAGGCCACCCGTAAAATTTTCCTTGTAATGAGATCGATTCCCATTTACTATGCGATCACTGCCTGACGCACGATGCACCAGCCGACAGGCAGACCGGCCAGCTCCGGCGCGCCGCGGCACGCGGCAGCAACCGAAGCTGGCAGGAACGACAGGATTTTCCGGATGCCGCCGCTGCGGCATTCGACACCGACTTTTGTGGGGACCGCTCCGTCACGCGGAGCGTTTGGCAGTAGCCAGTCTTCGGAAGATCGGGAAAGCAACCAGACCCCGCTTTCCCGATCGCGTCTTCCGGTGACAAGCCAGGCCACCTTTTTATTCCGCGCGTCGTGCAAGCACGGCGCGCCGCCAGGGACGGGAGCGCCAGCGCTGGTCCGGCCCTGGCGCTTCAGCCTGAAATCCCGCCAAGCCATCGACGCCGCCAGTGCGCGGCGCCAGGCCGGGCGCCGCCCTGCGCGCGGGGCGCCAGCCGCATGCCAATGCCTTCCGCCATGTCATTCGAGAGCACAAACCCGATCCATCTCAAGCGCGCCGGCCTGAAGGCCACGTCGCCGCGCATGCGGATCCTTGAAGTGTTCCGCACCAGCGCCCAGCGCCACCTGAGCGCCGAAGACGTCTACCGCATCCTGCTGACCCAGGACGAGGATGCGGGACTGTCCACGGTGTATCGCGTGCTCAACCAGCTGGTGCAGGCCGACATCCTGCTGCGGCACAGCTTCGAGTCCGACCACGCCGTGTTCGAACTCAACGAAGGCGGCCACCATGACCACCTGATCTGCGTCGCCTGCGGCCGCGTGGAGGAATTCCGCGATGAAAGCATCGAGCAGCGCCAGCGCCAGGTAGCCGCCGACAACGCCTTTGTCTTGCGCGAGCACATGCTGGTGCTGTATGGCGTCTGCCCGCAATGCCGGGCCGGCGCCACCGAGGCCGAGCCCACGCCGGAGCTGCCCGCCCGGGCGTAAGCGCGCACCTGACGGAGCCATCCATGGAGCGCCTGAACAAGCCCCTGTCCGAACTGAAACGCCTGATCAACCTGTGCCTGCGGCAGGAGCCCGGCTGCCACGACTGCCAGCTGCGCGCGGTCTGCGTGCACCGGCCCGACCACACCGGCTGCAACTGGAGCGCCGAAGTCGACTTCCCCGAACGCAGCGAAGCCGACGCAGTGCGTCACCTGCGCCAGGCGCGCCGCGTGGTGATGATGGTGCGCGAGCAGTACAACGTGGCGGCGGGCACGGCGGCACAGGCCTGAGTCAGTGGCCTGGCGTCCTGGCTCAGATATCGAGCTGCGCTGCAGTGATGCCGAGTGCGGCGGCAATGCGCTCACGCGAGGTCTTGCGCAGGCGGGTGCTGTTCTCCTGCTGCGCATAGGCTGGCTGTGAAATGCCGAGGCGCACTGCGACGTCTGCCTGGGTCAGGCCAAGATGCTCGCGCCAGGCGCGCAGAGGCGGCACGTCATCGGCTAGCACGCGACGCACGACCGCATGCGGAACCAGATCACTGGCGCGCGCATATTGCGAGACGTAGTCCCCATAGGGAATCACGACAAACGCCGGCTTGCCATCCGGCCCGATGATCGTCTGGATGTTAGTAGGTGCGTTCATCCCGCTTTCTCACTTCCTGTATTTCCACGATTCGTATCGCTCCGTCCCAGTCGAACAGCACCCGGTAGTTGCCGACTCTGAGCCGATAGCCATAGGCATGGTTGGCTAGCGCTTTGACATATTGGCAGTTCGGCATATGCCCCAATCCCTCAATCGCATCAAGGATCGTGACGCGCATTGGCTTGTCGAGCTTTCGGACTTGCCTCGTGGCCTTCGTTGCCCAATATATCGAGTTCATCACTCGAATATAAGAAAATTATAGGCAACAAAGACACTATGGCAATGAATATAAGTTTATTCTTACCCGGAGGAGCTCAACGTTTGACCGCTACACCAGCTGCCGGACTGACGCCCTGCTCCACCCCCGCCACCGGCCGCAACACCAGCCACACCGCCACCCCGATCAGCGCGCCACCCGCCGCGTGCGCCCACGACAGTGCCTCGCCCAGGAACAGCGCGCCCCAGACGATGCCGAACGGCGGGATCAGGAAGGTGACGCTCAGCGAGCGCACCGGGCCCAGGTCGGCAATCAGTCGGTAATACAGGATGTAGGCCAGCGCCGTGCACAGCACGCCCAGCCCCAGCATGGCCGCCCACACGCCGGCGCCGGCAGCGGGCAGCGTGTTGTGGCGCCACAGCGCGGCGAGGCAGAAGGGCAGCAGGAACACGGTGGCGCCGACCATGCTGCCGGCGGCAACCAGCCGGCTGTCGAGGCCGCCGCGCTGCGTGATCCAGCGCCGCGCGAGAAAGCCGGACAGCCCGTAGCAGGCGGTGGCCAGCAGGCAGGCCAGCGCGCCCAGCAGCACGTCCGCCGAGAACGCCACCGGTCCGGTGCGGGTCAGCACCGCGACGCCCGCCACGCCCAGCAGCACGCCCGCGGCCTTGGCGCGCGTGAGCCGTTCGGAAAACGCCAGCGCGCCGATCAGCACGCCCATCAGCGGGGTCATGGCATTGAACACGGCCGAATAACCGGCCGGCAGCCACAGCGCGGCGATGGCGTACATGACAAACGGGATACCGGAATTGACCACACCAAGCGCCAGCACCGCCGGCCATTTGCCCTGCAAATCCCAGCGCAGCTTCAGCAGCGGCAGGCATGCCGCCAGCGTGAGCGTCCCGATCAGCACCCGGGCGAAGGCGGTCGGCATCGGTCCCAGCACTGGCACGCCGATGCGGATAAACAGGAAACTGGCCCCCCAGATGGCGGCCAGGGCAAGCAAGCGGGCGAGATCGGCGGGTTTCATCAGGGGAACCGGGAGGCGCGGGTTGAAGGTTGCCGCGATTTGACGCCTGTGCGGCGCATACCGCAAGCCGGATTCGGACCTGTGCCCCGCCGTCGCCACGATGGCGACCCGCTTTCCGGCAGGAATCCAAGTGGTGTTGACTGATTTACAACATTTTTGAGCGCCGTTCTCCGCACAATGTCGCGCAAACTCGTCACTTTTCTTACAGAGCCTTTCATCATCACCCCACGCTGGAGGGGGCGCTGTTACCGAGGCGTGACAAGCCGCCTTCGATTAAATTAAACTCTGGTCTGCGCCAGAGTTAATTGACCCCTCCGACGCATTCCCGACAAGCCGCCAGGGCTCCTGGCGGCTTCTTTTTTGTCCAAAGGGTAAAATGCGCCTTATCAGGCGCATGCGCACCAGTCCAACAGGATGACAGGCTGCCGCGCCGCCGGCATCACAACGCCTGCAAACACCGAGCTCCGGACGCCGCCTGCGTCAACCGGCGCGGCGCCTGCCGCGTTGCCAGTCCACATGAAACGACAGTTCCTGGGCCTGCTGGCCCGCGTCTACGTCCTGCAATTTGCGCTCGAAGTCCCGGCTACAGTGGCCATGCTTGCCGACATGTTGCTGGAATACGGCTTCCAGGTCGATATCGGTTCAGTGCGCCCGTTGCTGCGCGCCCTGCAAATGGAAGGCTATCTGGAAAGCGTGCTGCGCGACGGCATCGGCCGGGTCTACCTGCTGACCGAGCGCGGTCGCGAAGAACTGCAGGCCAGCCGCCAGCGCATCGACGATCTCTACCGCCGCCTGCACGCCGGCCAGCCGGCCACCGACGAAGTGCCGCGCCAGGCCTGATCCGGCCAGCGCGGCTGCCGCGGCGCGGGGAGCGTACCCGTTTCTGCGGGCCATCTCCTCGCCGCGAGGCGCGCCTTGTGCCTTACTTCTTCTCCGCCTTCCCTTCGTAGCGCTTGCTCCATTCAGCCAGGATGCGGTCGCGGTTGTCGCTCGCCCAGCGGAAGTCGTTCTTGATCAGGCGCTTTTCGTAGTCGGCGGGCAGCAGCGCATCGGGCTTGGCAATGCCGGGCACGGCCAGCACGGCAAAGTTCTTCTCATACAGCGCCATCGCTTCGCGCGAGGCCGAGAAGTCAGCCAGCTTGCGCGCGGCGTCCAGGTTCCTGGTGCCCTTGACGATGGCGGTGGCCTCGATGTCCCAGCCCAGGCCTTCGCCAGGCAGCACGATATCGATCGGCGCGCCTTCCTTCTTCGACTTCATGGCACGGTACTCGAACGCAATGCCGATCGGGAACTCGCCCTGCGCGGCCATCTTGCACGGCTTGGAGCCCGAGTGCGTGTACAGGCCGATGTTCTTGTGCAGGGCATCCATGTACTGCCAGCCCTTCTGCTCGCCCATCATCTGCAGCCAGGCGCTGACATCGAGGAAGCCCGTGCCCGACGAGGCCGGGTGCGGCATCACCACCTTGCCCGCGTAGATCGGCTTGGTCAGGTCGGCCCACGAGGTCGGCTTGGGCAGGCCCTGCTTCTGCGCCTCCACGGTGTTGAAGCAGATCGCCGCGCCCCACACGTCCATGCCGACCCATGCCGGCGGGTTGGCCGGGCTGCGGTACTTGGCATCGATCGCGGCCAGGTTCTTCGGCGCATACGGGTCGAGCATGCCTTCCTTGTCCAGGATCGCCAGGCTGGAGCCGGCCAGGCCCCACACCGCATCGGCGCGCGGCGCGGCCTTTTCCGCCAGCAGCTTGGCGGTGACGATGCCGGTGGAGTCGCGCACCCATTTGATTTCGATATCGGGATGCACCTTCTCGAACGCGGTCTTGTAGGCGGCGATCTGGTCGGCTTCGAGCGCGGTATAGACCGTCAGCACGGTGGCGGCGCTGGCATTGCCGGCCAGCATCGGCAGGGCGGCCGCGGCGGCAAGCGCCGCGACAAGGTTGGTGATGCGGGACATGGTTTCTCCTTTGGGTTCGGTCAGTGTTCCGGAATGCAGGGGTACGGCGAAGCGGGCAAGGGTCAGCCGGCGCGCCAGCGTTGCGCGCGGCGCAGCCAGCCGGCCGAGACCGCGTGCAGCAGCAAGGCCGCCAGCACCGAGGTCAGCAGGATCAGCGTCGACATCGCGGCAGCGGGCGCGGTGTCGCCGGCATCGTCCATGTTCAGCACCGAGATCGCCGCCAGCACGGTGTCGGGGCTGTACAGGAAGATCACCGCCGAGACCGTGGTCATCGACGACACGAAGAGGTAGCGGAAGATATCGAGCAGTGCCGGCAGGCACACCGGCACCGTCACGCGCCAGCACGTCACCAGCGGCGCCACCCCGAGCGACAGCGCCGCGGCCTCGAACTCGTTGTCGAGCTGGCGCAGCGCCGCGGCCGCGGTCAGGTGGCCGGTGGTGTAGCAGTGCGCCACGTTGCACAGCACCAGCAGCGCCATGGTGCCGTACAGCGCGTGCAGCGGATTGCCGGGCGCGTTGAAGAAGAACACATAGCCCAGGCCCAGCACCAGCCCCGGCACCGCCATCGGCAACAGGAAGCCCGCGCGCAGCACGCCGTGCAGCCAGGCCGGGCCGCGCGTGCGCAGCGTCAGCCAGGCGCCCAGGAAGATCGCCGCCGTGCCCGCCAGCGCGGTCAGCGCCGACAGCTTCAGGCTGTTGCGGTAGGCCAGCCAGCCGCCGCCGTCCATGTTGTCGAAGTCGTAATGCGCCAGCGTCAGGCCCAGGTTGTATGGCCACAGCTTGACCAGCGACGCGCCCACCGCAGTGGCGATCACTGCCAGCAGCGCGGCACTGACCAGCGCCACCAGCAGCAGGCACGCGCTGTCGCGGCCGCGCGCGGGCGCCGGCACATACACCTGCGCGCGGCTGCCCATCTGCGTGCGCTGGCGCTGCTGCATTGCCATGTCCACGGCAAAGGTCAGCAGCGCGGGCGCCAGCAGCAGCATGCCAATCAGCGCGCCGCGGTCGAACTGCTGCTGCCCGACCACGGCCTTGTACGCTTCCAGCGCCAGCACCGGATAACCGCCGCCCACCACCTTGGGTACGCCAAAGTCCGTGATCACCAGCGTCAGCACCAGGCAGGCGGCGGCGAACAGGCCCTGGCGCGCGCCCGGCAGCGTGACCGTGCAGAAGGTGCGCCACGGGCTGGCGCCCATCGCGCGCGCCGCCTCATAGAGGCGCGCATCGGCCAGCGACAATGTCGCCACCAGCACCATCAGCGCATGCGGGAAGGTGTAGAAGGCCTCGCCCAGCACGATGCCCCAGAAGCCATAGATGCCGCCCGGCCCGAAGGCGCCGCGAAAGATGCCCTGGTTGCCGAACAGGTAGACCAGCGCGATCGCCGGCAGCAGCGACGGCGCAAACAGCGGCAACAGCGCAATGCCGCGCCACAGCGGCCGCAGTGCGATGCAGGAACGCTGCAGCGCATAGGCAAAGCCAAATGCCAGCGGCACCACCAGCGCCACCACCGCCAGCGACACCGCCACGCTGCGGCCGAGCATCGGCAGGAAGTTGGGGCTGGTCACAAGCGCCGCCATGCGCGCGCCCAGCGCCCATTGCCCCGCCGCATCGAACCACGCCTGGCGGAACAGCGCCAGCAACGGCAGCAGCAGGCCGACGGCCAGCCCGGCCAGCCAGAGCCACTTCATCGCGGCGGGGGCACCGTGCGCCAGCCGGGAGGCCAGGCCGGTGCCGCGCGGCGATACTGCCTGGGTAGCCGCGGGCAGGACGACAGTGACCGCGCGCATCATGCAAACACCCGCAACGCCCGCGCGGGCAGCGCAATCCAGAACTTGTGGCCGCCCGCATCGGGCAGCCGGTGCCGAGCTTCGCGCGCCACGTCGGCAAACAGGGCCAGCCCCGGCAGGCGGTCCGCTTCCAGCGCCAGCCGGTAGCGGTTGCCGAGGTAGGTCTGGTCGACCACGCGCGCCAGCAGCCGGTTGGGCTCGGCGGGATCCGGGTCCAGCCGCACCGCTTCCGGGCGGCAGCACAGCCGGCCGGCGGATGCCGCCGGCTGCGGCGTGTCGACCAGGAATTCGACGGCCTGGCTGCCCTCGCCAACGGTGAAGCGCCCCGCCTGCGCGCTGCGCCCCGGCAGCCAGTTGGCCTGCCCGACAAAACCGGCGACAAAGGCCGACGCCGGCTGCTCATAGATTTCGGCGGGAGTGCCGGCCTGCACGATGCGCCCGCCGTCCATCACGGCAATGCGGTCGGCCATGGTCATGGCCTCTTCCTGGTCGTGGGTGACCATCACGGTGGTGATATTCAGCCTGCGCTGCAGCTGGCGCAGCTCCAGCCGCAGGTGTTCGCGCACGCGCGCGTCGAGTGCCGACATCGGCTCATCCAGCAGCAGCAGCGAAGGCGCCGGCGCCAGCGCACGGGCCATCGCCACGCGCTGCTGCTGACCGCCGGAGAGCTGGCCCGGGAACTTGCGCTCGCTGCCGGCCAGGCTGACCAGGTCGAGCATCTCGGCCACGCGCGCGTCGCGGTGCGTGCGTCCCATGCCGCGCCCATGCAGGCCATAGGCCACGTTCTGCGCCACGGTCAGGTTGGGAAACAGCGCGTAGGACTGGAACAGGATGCCGTAGTCGCGCGCCTGCGGCGGCAGGCCGGTCAGTTCACGCGCGCCGGCATGGATGCGCCCTGCGTCCTCGCGCTCAAGTCCCGCGATGATGCGCAGCAGCGTGGTCTTGCCGCACCCGGACGGGCCCAGCAGGCACAGCAGCTCCCCCTGCCCGACCGACAGCGACACGCCGTCCAGCGCGACGAAGCTGCCAAAGCGCTTGCTGACCTGCTCCACCGCCAGGAATGCCCGGCCCTCCCCGGACTTGCCTGCCTGCATCACCGAATCTCCGCAATCTCAGTTGAATCGGTCGCCAGCATAGGCAGCGCAGATGCCAGCCGTGTGGCAGATCGGCAAAGTATTTCGATGGAGGTATCGGGGGATTTGGGATGGGGCAGCGGCGCATGCACGCCGGCAAGTTATAAATGATGCCCCTGGACGATCAGGACTCGCGCAGCGCCGTGGCGCCCGCAGACGTGGGGGTCGGCACGCGAATCCCCTTTTCCAGGATCTCCCGCAGCACCTCGTGCGGCACCGCCTGGCTGAACAGGAACCCCTGCAGCCCGTCGCACCCCTGCGCCCGCAGGAACTCGAACTGCGCCGCCGTCTCCACCCCTTCGGCAATCACCTTGAGGTGCAGCTGGTGGCCCAGCGCGATGATCGCCGCGGCCACCGCCTGGTCGTGGCCGGGCGTGGCCACGTCGTCGACAAAGGACTTGTCGATCTTGAGCCGGCTGATCGGCAGCCGGGTCAGGTAATTGAGCCCGGAGTAGCCAGTGCCGAAGTCGTCGATCGACAGCCCCACGCCCAGCTCGCGCAGCCGGCGGAAGGTCTCGATGGTGGTCTCGCCGCCGTCGACCAGGATGCCTTCGGTGACCTCGATCACCAGTCCCTGCGGCGGCAGGCCGGCCTGCTGCAGGCAGTGCGCCACGGTATCGGGGAAGTTGGCCTGGCGCAGCTGCAGTGGCGAGATATTGACCGCGACCTCGATCTCGCTGCCCAGCGCCTGGCGCAGGGCCTGGATTTCGCGGCAGGCGGTGGCCAGGGTCCATTCGCCCAGCGGCGCCACCAGGCCGCTCTGCTCGGCGATGGGGATGAACTCGGCCGGCTGCATGGCGCCGCGTTCCGGGGTGTTCCAGGTAATCAGCGCCTCGACGCCGGTGATCGCCAGGGTCGCGGCATCGACGATCGGCTGGTAGCGCAGCCGGAACTCATCGCCGGCGAGCGCGCGCCGCAGCAGCCCTTCGATGGTGAAGCGCGCCAGCGAGGCCTCGGCCATGGCGCTGGCAAAGCGGCGCAACTGTGCGCGCCCGTCGTGCTTGGCCGCGTAGACAGCCGAATCGGCAGCCTTGAGCAGCTCGGTCAGGCTATCGCCATCGTCCGGAAAGATCGCCATGCCGATCGATGGCGTCACGCGCAGGCGCTGGCCGCCGGCCTGCAGTTCTTCATTGACGCGCGCCTGGATCTTGGCGGCAATCAGCTCGGCTTCGCTGTCGTGGCGCAGGCCGCCCAGCACCACGCCGAATTCATCGCCGCCCATGCGCGCCACCAGGTCGCCCTGTCGTACCGCGCCCTTGAGGCGGTCGGCCATGGTGCGCAGCACGTCGTCGCCGACCGGGTGGCCGAGCGAGTCGTTGATGTGCTTGAAATGGTCCAGGTCGAGCAGCAGCAGGGCCACGCGCTCGCCGTGGGTGCGCGCGTGCAGCAGCAGCGCCTGCGCGCGCTCGCTCAGCTCGGCGCGGTTGGGCAGGCCGGTCAGCGGGTCGTGCAGCGCCAGGTGGCGGATGTATTCGTCGACGCGGCGGCGCTCGGTCAGGTCGTAGCCGATGGCCTGGTAGCCAGGCGACGGCGCGGAGCGGGGCATATCGGCACCATCGGCACCATCGGCACCATCGGCGGGCCCGGCTGGCGCAGCGTCAGCGGCCGGAGCCTCGATGGGCGCCGGCAGGGCGAACACCGCCAGTTGCACCGGCATGCGCGAGCCGCCCTTGCGCACCCAGGTCCATTCGCGCTCGTCGGTCAGGCCAAGCCGTGCCTTGGCCACCAGGGCGGGCAGTCCCGGCGGCACCGGCTCGCCCAGCTCGCCGCTGAGCACGCGGGCATGGTCGGCCAGTTCGTCGGCAACATGCAGGCCGGTCATGTGCATGCGGCCGACCAGTTCCGCGGCGTTGTACCAGAGCATGCGCTGGCCAGCCGCGTTGATGCCGGTGATCAGCCCGTCCTCATCGAAGGTGATCACGCAGAAGGCGGCATGGTCGAGCAGCCCGGCATAGCGCGCGGCCTGCACCGTGGCGGCCTGCTGGGCGCGCCGTTCCGGCTCCAGGTCCGTGACCGCCCACAGCCAATGCGCGGTGCCGCCGTCGGCCGCGGGCAGGCGCGCGGCGCTGGCACGCAGCGCGAAGCGGCTGCCGTCAGCGCGCACGCCCGCCAGTTCACGGTGGGCCTCGGCCCCTGCGGCAGCGCCGCTGGGGACTACGCCGGTGGCGCCGGGAACCAGGGTGTCCAGGCTGCGCCCGGCCAGTGCCGCGGGATCGGCGCCGAACAGTTGCCCTGCCCGCTCGCTCGCTCGCACCACCACGCCCTGTGCATCGGCCAGCAGGAAGCCGTCGTTCGACTGCGCCATGCACGCCTGCAGCATGGCGTTGTCATCTTCCCAGGCATGGACGGCCTGCGCTTCACGCTGGCGCGCGGCGCGGCCCTGGCGTGCCAGTGCATGGGCGAGCCACGCCAGCAGCAGCGTGGCCAGCGTGCCCGCGGCCAGCACCAGGTACGCCTGCCGCGGGCCATGCGCGGCTTCGAAAGCGGGGCGCGTGGCGCCGCGCAGCGTCCAGGTGACCCCGCCATACTGGAGCTGGCGCTCGCCCTGCAGCAGCGCGGCACTGCCGTCCTCGCGGCGCTCGCCTTCGGTCGGCCCGCCGGACAGCATCGGCCCGGGAGCGGCCGGGGAGCCCTCATACAGCGACAGCTCCAGTTCCGCCGCCGCCGGGGCGCCGACTGCGCGCATCAGGTCGCCCAGGCGCAGCGACACGTAGACATAGCCGAGCACCGCCTGGCGCCGCTGCGCCACCGTACTGACCGGCGCCTCGCCGGCGTAGACCGGCAGGAATACCAGCGCGCCGTGCTGGCGCTGCGCCGCCTCGGTTTCGCGGACCAGTGCCAGGCCGGGCGTGAGCCGCGGTTCGCCGCTGTCGCGGGCGGCTTCCAGCGTCGCCCGGCGCGTCGGCTCGGACAGCATGTCAAAGCCGGCGGCGCGCGTGTTGCGCCCGTCCAGCGGTTCGATATAGAAGATCGGTGCGTACAGGTCGCGCTTGCCGCCGGGATGAATGTCATAATCGGCGAGGCCGTCGGCACGGGCGGCCTGCACCAGCCGCGGCACGCGCTGCAACGGCGTGAGCGGCGCGTAGCCGATTGACTGGGTGCCCGCGGGCAGGTCGTCGAGCTGGGCGGTATAGAGATAGTCGCGCCACTGCGTGCGCGAGGTGTCGGGGTTGGCGCTCAGCACGGCGGCCACGCCGCGCAGCAGGCGTTCGTTCTCGAGCATGCGCTCGCGCAGCGCGCTGCCGGCCTGTCCCAGCAGCGCGTCGAAATGCTGCTGCGCCTCGCGGCGCTCGAGCCGCTCCGCCTGCAGCCATGCCCCTGCCGTCAACAGCGCGCCGCCGGCCGCGACCAGCAATGACAACAGGGCAGGGGAAAGCGAAGTCAGTCTCATGGTCGATCGGTTCCGGCATGCAGCAGGGGCATGCCGTCTGCGTGGACGTGCCTTCGCATTAACCGGGGACTATACCGTGGCACAGGCAGCCCGCACACCCCCGCCGGGGATGAACCCGTTCGGGGGAAAGACCGCATGCCCCACTACGGCAGGGTATGTTAGGGTTGCACCGGAGATGCCCCACAAGTACGCGACAGTCCGCGCCACTGGCGCCCCAACTGCGCCCTACATGCCCGTCTACACACCCACGCTGAAAGCGCGCATTGCGATCATCACCACCGTGCTGGCCGCGGTGTTCGGCACCGGCATCGTACTGACCGCCCTGTACGATGCCCACCGCGACCTGCACGATGCGCTGCAGGTCCAGCAGGACTCCGTCGTCAAGCTGACCGCCAGCCAGCTCGACACCGCCATGAACGACCGCATCGTGCTGCTGTCGCACCAGGCTGCGCAACTCAGCGGCCTGCTGGCGCAGGCGCACGGCGCGCAGGCCGCCGCGGTGCGCGAGCGGGCGCTGGATGCGCTGTCCGCAGCGATCCCGGTGCCGGCCGCGTTCAACGCGCTGCTGGTTGCCGACATGCAGGGCAACATCGTCAGCAACCGCGGCAGCGGGGCGGAGGTTGGCGACCGCAGCTATTTCCGCGAGGCCGCCCGCTCGCTCGCGCCCGTGGTGTCGCCGCCCATCCGCTCGCGCACCAACGGCCAGATGGGGGTGATGGTGGCGGTGCCGGTGCTGACGCCGAACCGGACCTTCGTCGGCCTGGTGGGCGGCTGGCTGGACCTGTCCAGCGCCAACTTCCTGGTCGAGATCCTGCACAACCGCCTTGGCACCACCGGCTACTACTGCCTGGTATCGGCCGGCCCCAAGCCGGTCTATATCCGCCATCCCGATCCCGCGCAGGCGCGCCAGCCGGCGCTGGCCGTGGCCGATACCTGCGGCGAGGATGACAGCCCCGCGCCGCTGGAATTCCTCACGCCGGCTCGGCCGGTGATCGCGCGCTACCTGATGTCGAGCACCGGCTGGGAACTGGTGGCGCTGCTGCCCGCGCGCGAGGCCTACGCACCGCTGCACCAGATGCAGCAGCGCTTCCTGGGCATGGCCGGGGTGGCCATGGCGGCGGTGGCCCTGCTGATCTGGCTGGCGGTGCGGCGCCAGCTGGCGCCGCTGGCGCGCCTGCACAAGGTGGTGCAGGCCAGCGCCAACGACCTGTCCGCGTTCGAGCGGCTGCCGACACGGCAGCAGCGCGACGAGATCGGCGACCTGACGCGCGCCTTCATCAAGCTGATGCGCGACGTGCGCGAGCGCCGCCAGGCGCTGGACCGCAGCGAACGGCGCCTGCGCGCGGTGACCGACACGCTGCCGTCGCTGCTGGCTTTTATCGACACCGATGAGCGTTATGTGTTCAACAACCAGGCCTACGAACGTGTCTTCGGCCTGAAGCCGGAGGAACTGCGCGGCAGGCACGTGCGCGAAATCCTGGGCGAGGCCCGCTACGCGCGCGTGCAGCCCTTCATGCAGCGCGCGCTGGCGGGCACTGCGGTGACCTTCGAAACCGAAGACAGCGACCCCGAATACCACTGCATGGAGAGCAGCCTGCGCCCGGAATGGAGCGCCGACGGCGGCGAGGTGGTGGGCGTGCATATCCACGTGCAGGACATCACGCAGCGCAAGCTGGAGACGCAACGCCTGGCGCGCATGTCGCGCACCGACCACCTGACGCAGCTGATGAACCGCAGCGCCTTCGAGGGCCAGCTGCACGCGGCGATGGTGCGCAGCCGCGAGCATGGCACGCTGATGGCCCTGCTGTACCTGGACATGGACCGCTTCAAGGCCGTCAACGATATCCACGGCCACGCCGCCGGCGACCAGCTGCTGCAGACCTTTGCCCAGCGCGTGCGCCGCTGCGTGCGCGAGCGCGACACCGTCGCCAGGCTGGGTGGCGACGAGTTCGCGGTGGTGCTCGAAGACATGACCCAGCCCGCCGCGGCACGCCGCGTGGCGCAGGCCATCCTGCAGGCGATGGACGAGCCCTTCGACTTCGAGGGCGTATCCGCCGACGTGGACGTCAGCATCGGCGTGGCGCTCTACAACGGCGGCCCGGCGCAGGACCGCGAACTGATGCGGCTGGCGGACGTGCTGCTATACCGCGCCAAGGGCGCGGGCCGCGGGCGCTATGAGATCGGCCCGCCGGAACTGGCGGGCGAGCTCAGCCCGCAGTAGGCGGCCCCGGCCGGGGGCTCAGTGGATGGTGCCGCCGGGCTTGTCCGACGCCGCGCCGCCGGCCCCCTCGGGCTCGAACGGCACGTGGCGGCCATCGCTGGACTGGTAGCCCAGCTGCGCATCGGCGCCCAGCATCTTCTCCCACGCGATCATGGCCTGGGCCACCGCATCGGGCGCGCCCTTGAACACCACCACGTCGTTGCCGCAGCCGGGGCATTCGCCGCCGAATACGGCATCGATGCCGGGCAGGCCCGGCACGTCGAGCGCGTCGAATTGCGCGAACGCGGTCTTGCAGTGCCCGCAGACCAGCTGGGCGGGGCGCAAGGCCTCGATCTTTGCGCGTGCCTGTGCCGCACGCTCCTCGGGGGTTCCCCGCCGTTTTGCCTCGCCCATGATGTGCCTTCCTTCCCCGTGCTGCCGGTGTGTGTTTGCATCGGCCCCGCCAGTGCGGCCGGACCGTGCCTGTTAGATGCGCAATGCGGGCCGGTGGTGCCCGGCCATGGTCGCAGGTGACGGCGGCGCTGCGTGCGCGCCGTCGCCGATCTGCTGCGCTCAGTTGGCATTGTAACCAGCGGGGCGCAGCAAATACCGGGCCGACAGGAACCGGCAGCGCCTGCTATTGTGGATAACGATGCCCCGTGCACGTGCGGATGCGCCGCTTCCGGCACCGTGGGCATGCTGGTCCCATCCACCTACCCCCGAAGGAGGACGTTCCATGATCCGACCCACCGTGCAGGAAAACGCCGCCCGCTACGCCGACTGCATTGCCGCCTGCAATGCCGCATCCGCTGCCGCACTCAAGTGCGCCGCGGCCTGCCTGGAAGAACAGGACGTGCGCAAGATGGCGCGCTGCATCGCGCTGGACATGGATTGCGCCGGCATCGCCCAGCTGGCCGCGTCCTACATGCTGCGCAACAGCGAGTTCGCGACGCTGGTGTGCGAAGACTGCGCCGAAGTCTGCAAGTGGTGCAAGGAGGAATGCGAGCACCATGACAACGAGCACTGCCAGGAATGCGCCCGCGCCTGCGCAGCCTGCATGGAGCAGTGCCTGAAGATGACGGCTTAGCGGTCCGCGCCCGATTCCTGCCGCCCCTGCGGCGGCTCGGCCAGCGCGACGAAGGCATCGATCAGCCTGGCGCCGCGCCGCTCGCGCAGGCAGTAGAGATACTCGTGCAGGCAGGGCGAGGCATCGGTGAAGCCCAGCACGCGCAGGTCCGGATGGCTCGGCACCTCGTGCCGGGCGATCACCGATACGCCCAGATTGCGGATAACGGCCTCGCGGATCGACTCCCGGCTGCCGATCTCCATCTGCGCGGCGGGGCTCACGCGCGCCTGCGCCAGCATGTCTTCGGTGGCGATGCGCGTGGTCGACCCGAGCTCGCGCATCAGCAGGCGGCAACCCGCCAGCGCACTGACGGCCACTTCGGTGTGCCCGGCCAGCGCATGGGTGCGGTGCACTACCAGCATCAGCGGGTCCACGCCCAGCAGCACGCGCGACAGGCGCGCGTCGTCCACCCGCTGCGACGAGGTGGCGATATCGACGCGGTATTCCTGCAGCGCTTCCAGCACCTCCTGCGAATTGCCCGTCACCACGCTGACATCGATGGCGGGAAAGCGCTCGCTGAAGCCGCGGATCAGCTCCAGCACATAGTAGGGCGCGGTCGCGCCCACGCGCAGGCTGCCGGTGCGCAGGTCGCCCGAATGGCGCAGGAAGAAGTCGATCTCGGTTTCCTGCTGCACCAGCGCCTCGACGCGCGGCAGCAATGCCAGCCCCGCGTCTGACAGCGCCAGGCGGCGCCCGCCGCGGTGGAACAGCTCGACCCCGTAGGCTTCTTCCAGCGCACGGATCTGCGCGGTGATGGTGGGCTGCGACAGGCCCAGGCGCTTGGCGGCCTGCGTGACGCTGCCGATGCGGGCCACCATGAAGAAGGACTTGAGCTGGGCGATGAGCATGCGGCCGAGGGATGTCGCTAAGGGCAAGGCAAGGGCGGCGGGCGCGTGGGCGCCGGCCGCGGTGAAGCGGTATTCTAATGGACTGCACCAAGCCACCCGGTCCAACCGTCCGCTGCCTTGCATAGGAGTCTGCCCATGTCTGACCCGTCCACCGCCGCCACCCGCATCGAGAAAGACAGCCTGGGCGACGTGCCCGTGCCCGCCGATCACCTGTGGGGGGCGCAGACCGAGCGCTCGCGCCAGAATTTCCGCATCGGCAACGAGAAAATGCCGCCGGCGCTGATCGAGGCCTTTGCCGTCCTGAAGCTGTGCGCGGCGCGCGCCAATGTTGAGCTTGGCGTGCTCAAGCCCGAACTGGCGCACGCGATCGAACAAGCCGCGACCGAAGTCATCGAAGGCCGCTGGCCCGACGAGTTCCCGCTGTCGGTCTGGCAGACCGGGTCCGGCACGCAGACCAACATGAACCTGAACGAGGTCATCGCGAACCGCGCGATTCAATTGCTGGGCGGCAAGGTCGGCAGCAAGACGCCGGTGCATCCCAACGACCACGTCAACGCCAGCCAGTCCTCCAACGACAGCTTCCCCACCGCGATGCATATCGCCGCCACGCGCGCGATCCAGCAGCAACTGCTGCCGGCACTGGAGCAGCTGCAGCAGACCTTCGCGCGCAAGGTGGAAGCCTTTGCCGATATCGTCAAGGTCGGCCGCACCCACCTGCAGGATGCGGTGCCGCTGACGCTGGGGCAGGAGTTCTCGGGCTACATGACGCAGGTGGCCGATGCGCAGTCGCGCCTGCAGCAGGCCATGCTGCGCGCGATGCCGGTGGCACAGGGCGGCACCGCGGTGGGCACCGGCCTGAACGCCCCGCACGGCTTCGCCGCGGCCTTCGCGCGCGCGCTGGCCGACTACACCGGCCTGCCGTTCGAGCCCGCGCCCAACCGCTATGCGCTGCAGGCCTCGCACGATGCGCTGGCCGACCTGTCCGGCGCGCTCAGCACCACGGCCTCGTCGTTCCTGAAGATCGCGCGCGACTTCATGCTGCTGGGCTCAGGGCCACGCGCCGGCTTTGCCGAGCTGGTGCTGCCGGCCAACGAGCCGGGCTCATCGATCATGCCGGGCAAGGTCAACCCGACCCAGGCCGAGGCGCTGGCAATGGTGTGCTGCCGCGTGATCGGCAACCACACCACGGTGACGCTGGCCAACGGGCTGGGCACGCTGGAGCTGAACGCCTACAAGCCGGTGATCATCTACAGCCTGCTGCAGTCGGTGAGCCTGCTGGCGGGCGCCGCGTCGAGCTTTGCCGAGCATATGGTCGAAGGCGTCGAGGCCGACCGCGAACGCATCGCCGAACTGCTGGAGCGTTCGCTGATGCCGGTGACCGCGCTCAACCCGCATATCGGCTACGACAAGGCCGCGGAGATCGCCAAGCTGGCGGTCAAGCGCAACCTGTCGCTGCGCGAGGCGGCGATCGCGTCCGGGCATGTCACCGAGGCGCAGTTTGCCGAGTGGATCGACCTGAAGGGGATGACGCGGGAGGTATAGCGGGAGGTATAGCGGGAGTACAGCGGGGGGTACAGCAGGGATGCGCCCCGGCACGGAACCGATCCGCGCCGGGGCAGGCCGGCCTTAGCCGACGAAGGCCTTTTCCAGCACGAAATGGCCAGGATGGCTCATATTGCCTTCGGCAAAGCCGCGCTCTTCCAGGATGGCGCGGACGTCCTTGAGCATGTCAGGGCTGCCGCACAGCATGATGCGGTCGTTCTCCAGCGAGAACGGCTCCACGCCCAGGCGCTCGAACAGCTCGCCCGAGGCGATCAGGTCGGTGATGCGGCCGCGGTTATCGAACTCTTCGCGCGTCACGGTCGGGAAGTACACCAGCTTCTCGCGCACCAGATCGCCCAGGTGCTCGTGCTGCGGCAGGTGTTCCTGGATCAGCTCGCGGTAGGCCAGTTCTTCGACAAAGCGGCAGGTGTGGGTCAGCACGACCTTGTCGTAGCGCTCATAGACCTCCGGATCGCGGATGATCGACAGGAACGGCGCCAGGCCGGTGCCGGTGGCCAGCAGCCACAGCGTCTTGCCGGGCAGCAGGTTGTCCACCAGCAGCGTGCCGGTCGGCTTCTTGCCGACGAAGATCTGGTCGCCCTCGCGCAGATGCTGCAGGCGCGAGGTCAGCGGGCCGTCGGGCACCTTGATGCTGAAGAATTCCAGCGTTTCCTCATAGTTGGCGCTGGCAATGCTGTAGGCGCGCAGCAGCGGGCGACCGTTCACCTCCAGCCCGACCATGGCGAACTGGCCATTTTCAAAGCGAAAACCAGGGTCGCGCGTGCAGGTAAAGCTGAAAAGGGTGTCGGTCCAGTGATGGACGGAGAGGATGGATTGCTGGTTCAGGTTGCTCATGGCGAAACGCGGGATACAGCGGCAGGATGCAGCGCCAAAGACGGCTGGAAAGGAAGAATCTTAACGCATGCTTGGGGGCGGCGCAGGCGGAGCCTGCAACGCCAGCGCGGGATTTCCCGGATGTGCAATGCGGTGCGGCGCATGCGGCACGCCAGATATTGTTGAGAAATTTTAGCTAATAAAGTTTATTTCCGCACATTTATCCAAAGACAGCCAACATCCATCATGAGGTCATCTTCCCTTTGCTCCCCAAGGAAACTGCCATGACCTTCACCCCAGCTATTTCCCGCCGCGCCGCGCTCGTCACCGGCGCCTCCCGCGGCATCGGCCGCGCCATCGCGCTGCGGCTGGCCGCCGACGGCTTCGACGTCGCCATTGGCTACGCCGGCAGCGCCGCCCGGGCCCAAGAGACAGTGGCGGCGGCGCGCGAGGCCGGCGTCAATGCCATCGCCATCCAGGGCGATGTGGCGCACGCGCCAGACGTGGCACGGCTGTTCGATGCCGCGCAGCGGGCGTTCGGCCGGCTCGACGTGGTCGTCAATAGCGCCGGCATCATGCAGATGGCGCCGCTTGCGCCGGCCAGCCTGGACGCCTTCGACCAGACCATCGCCACCAACCTGCGCGGCGCTTTCCTGGTGCTGGGCGAGGCCGCCGCCCGGCTGGGCCAGGGCGGACGCATCATCGCGCTGTCGACCAGCGTGATCGCGCGTTCTTTCCCCGGTTACGGTCCCTATATCGCAGCCAAGGCAGGCGTGGAAGGGCTGGTGCGGGTCCTGGCCAACGAGCTGCGCGGGCGCGGCATCACCGCCAACGCGGTGGCGCCGGGGCCGGTCGCGACCGAGCTGTTCCTCGATGGCAAATCGGAAGAGCAGGTGGCGCAGCTGTCCAAAGTGGCGCCGCTGGAGCGGCTGGGCACGCCCGAGGACATTGCCGCGGCAGTGTCGTTCCTGGCCGGGCCGGATGGGGCGTGGGTCAATGCGCAGGTGGTGCGGGTGAACGGGGGCTTTGCCTGAGCCGTTGCCCGCCGGGCCAGAAGTCAGCCCCCGGGCGCCGGCAAGGACAGTTCGCAGCGCTGGCGCGCCAGCGTGTCGCGCGAGTAGCCGTGGCGCACGCGCAGCTGGTGCTCCACGGCGTCGGCCTGGTCCAGGCAGGCGAACACCAGGTCGTCCTTTAGGCGCTGCGAAACACCCTTCAGGCGCGGCGCTTCATACGCGACCTGGCGCGCACGGCAGCGCAGGAACAGCAGCGTTTCCTGCGAGGCGGTGATCAGCTGGTCGTGCTCGATCCGCTTGCATTCGACCAGGTCCTGGGCAGGGGCGCTGGCGCCGGCAAAGAGCAAAGGCAGGCACAGCCATCGACGCAACGAGCGGTGCATGGCAAACGGGGGGCGCAGTAGGCCAGTTGAAGGTCCGGCTCGCATCATTGCCCATCCCCGCGCACACTGCAAGCCGCAGCGCAAGCAATACCCTGTTGCGGTTGGGCGCCAGACGGGCCGCAGCCAGATTCAGTGTCCAGCCACATGGACAATCGCCCGCAAACCCTGATGGCTGCGTCGACCCGGTCGATCCATGCTGCACTGCAGCATATCAAGGGGTGGGCAGGTCTGGCGGATCGGGCTACGCTTCGATGGCAAATGCGCCGCAGTGCGCGCCAGTTCACGCCCCAGACCGACGGGCTTCCGCCCGGCCT
>NZ_JBYSZI010000045.1:0-60721 GCF_058787075.1 Cupriavidus sp. FW305-46 | reverse complement strand
CCCCCAACCCCTCTCCCGCCGTGCGGGAGAGGGGAGCCCGACCGCTGCGTGGGAAGTGTTTCCGCAGCGGCATGCATTCTCCCTGATCGACATGAACACCATCACCCTGAAACCCGGCAAGGAAAAATCCCTGCTGCGCCGCCACCCGTGGATCTACGCCACCGGCATTGCCACGACCGAAGGGCGCTGCGAGCCGGGCGCGACCGTGATCGTGCGCGCCGCCGACGGCCGCTTCCTGGCCAAGGCCGCCTACAGCCCCGAGTCGCAGATCCGCGCGCGCGCGTGGACCTTCGATGAAAACGAGCCGGTCGACCACGCCCTGTTCAAGCGCCGCGTGGCCGCGGCCATTGCCTACCGGCGCCAATGGGTGAAGGACAGCGACGCAGTGCGGCTGATCTTCGGCGAATCCGACCGGCTGCCCGGCCTGATCGTCGATTACTACGGCAACGGTGATAAGGGCCAGCTGGTGTGCCAGTTCAATTCGGCCGGCGTGGAACACTGGAAGACCGCGATCGTGCAGGCACTGGTCAAGGAAACCGGCTGCCCCAACGTCTATGAGCGTTCCGACGCCGCCGTGCGCCAGCGCGAAGGCCTGGAGCTGGTGACGGGCGTGCTGGCCGGCGCCGAGCCGGATCCGGCGCTGTCGGTCACAGAACACGGCGTGCGCTACTACGTCGACGTGCGCAATGGCCACAAGACCGGCTTCTATGTCGACCAGCGCGACAACCGCAAGCTGGTGGGCGACCTGGCCGCCGGGCGCGAGGTGCTGAACTGCTTCTGCTATACCGGCGGCTTCTCGCTGGCCGCGCTGCGCGGCGGCGCGAAAGCGGTGACGTCGATCGATTCGTCGGGCGAGGCGCTAAAGATCGCGGCGGGCAACGTGACGCTGAACGGCTTCGACCCGGAGCGCGCGGCGTGGCTAGACGCCGACGTGTTCAAGACGCTGCGCGAATTCCGCGCCGAAGGGCGTCAGTTCGACCTGATCGTGCTGGACCCGCCCAAGTTCGCGCCGTCGGCGCAGCATATCGACCGTGCCGCGCGTGCGTACAAGGAGATCAACCTGGTCGGCACGCAGCTGCTGCGGCCGGGCGGTCTGCTGTTCACGTATTCGTGCTCGGGCGCGATCAGCATGGAACTCTTCCAGAAGATCGTGGCAGGCGCGGTGACCGATGCGCGGGCGGATGCGCGCATCCTGCGCAGGCTGTCGGCTGGCACCGATCACCCGATGCTGGCAGCCTTCCCGGAAGGGGAGTATCTGAAGGGGTTGTTGTTGGAGCGGGTGGGGTAAGGCCGGATCAACGAGCGGCTGTGGCGTTGGCCGGCCGCTTGTTTTCTCCCCTCTCCCGCGCGCGGGAGAGGGGAGCACGGCGAGAGAAATCTGACCCTCACCGCCACATATTCCGCATCCGGCTGGCCAGGTCCACCGGCGCCAACGCCGGTTTCACTGACCCTTCGCCAGGCATCGGCGGCGGCGGCCATGACCGGCTGTGGAAATTCGGCATCACGCGATTCGGGATGAATCGCGTACGCGACGCATACACATGCCGGTCGCCAAATCCCACCTGCTGGTGCACGTAGAACCGCTGCGGCACGATGACGTCCAGATGGTCCTTGGCCCGCGTCATCGCCACATACAGCAGGCGCCGCTCTTCCTCGATCTCCTCGGTCGTGCCCGTCGCCAGATCGCTCGGCATGCACCCGTCCACGGCGTTCAACACATACACTGCCTTCCACTCCTGCCCCTTGGCCGAATGGATGGTCGACAGGATCAGGTAGTCCTCGTCGCGCGAGGGCACGCCGGATTCATCGCTGGAGGCGCTGGGCGGGTCCAGCGTCAGCTCGGTCAGGAAGCGCTCGCGCGCGCCGTAGGTGGCGGCGATGCGCTCCAGTTGCTGCAGGTCGGCCTGGCGCGCGGCGGCGTCGTCGTGCAGGCGCTCCAGGTGCGGCGCGTACCAGGCCAGCACCTGCTCGAATTCCGACGGCCACGGCGAGGTGGGCGCCATCAGCGCGCGCGCCAGTGCCAGCAGGTCGGCCCAGGCGGGTGCGGCGGCCGGCGGCGGCTCGAATTCCTCCAGCGAGAACAAGGGCTCGGTGGCCAGCGCCATCGCATCGAGCACGCGCGCCGCGGTCTTGGGGCCGATGCCGGGCAGCAGCTGCAGCGTGCGGAAGCCCGCCATGCGGTCGCGCGGGTTTTCCAGCCAGCGCACCACCGCCAGCACGTCCTTGACGTGGGTCGATTCCAGGAATTTCAGCCCGCCGAACTTCACGAACGGGATATTGCGCCGGGCCAGCTCGATCTCTACCTGCGCGCTGTGGTCGGCGGCGCGGAACAGCACCGCCTGTGCCATCAGCGTCAGGCCCGCCTCGCGCCGTGCCAGCACCTGCTCGACCACGTAGCGGGCCTGGTCGGCCTCATCGTTGACCACGATCACGCCGGGCTTTTCGGCCGAGGCGCGCTCGGACCACAGGTCCTTGGTATAGCGCTCGGCCGCCAGCCCGATCACGGCGTTGGCGGCCTGCAGGATCGGCTGCGTCGAGCGGTAGTTCTGCGACAGCGTGACCTGCTGCGCGGCCGGCGTGAACCGAGCCGGGAAGTCCAGGATATTGCGCACGGTGGCGCCGCGGAAAGCGTAGATCGACTGCGCGTCGTCGCCCACCACAGTCAGGCCGCGGCCGTCCGGCCGCATGGCCAGCAGGATCGACGCCTGCAGCGCATTGGTGTCCTGGTATTCGTCGACCAGCACGTGGTCGAAGCGCGCGCCCATGTCCTGCGCGATGGTGGGCTCGGCCATGGCCTGCGCCCAGTACAGCAGCAGGTCGTCATAGTCCAGCACATGCTGCTTCTGCTTGGCCTCGACATAGCCGGCGAACAGGGTGCGCAGCGCATCGGCCCACATCGCGTAGCGCGGGAACTGCTGCTTGAGCACGTCTTCCAGCGGCGCCTGGGTATTGACCACGCGCGAGTAGATCGCCAGGCAGGTTTCCTTCTTCGGGAAGCGGCTGGCGGTCTCGGACAGGCCCAGGTCGTGGCGCACCACGTGCATCAGGTCGGCGGCATCGCCGCGGTCGCTGATGGTGAAGGCAGGCGACAGGCCCAGGGTCTCGGCGTATTCGCGCAGCAGGCGCGCGCCGATGGCGTGGAAGGTGCCGGACCACTGCAGCGCCGCGCGCCCCGCGCCGGTCTGGGTGCCGAGTGCCTGGTCGACGATGCGCTCGACGCGCCGTCCCATCTCGGCCGCGGCGCGGCGCGAGAACGTCAGCAGCAGGATGCGGCGCGGATCGGCGCCGGCCAGCACCAGGTGCGCGACCCGGTGCGCCAGCGTATTGGTCTTGCCCGAGCCGGCGCCGGCGATGATCAGCAGCGGCGCGTCGCTGCCGTGTTCCACCGCGGCGCGCTGCTCCGGGTTGAGCCGGGACAGGTAGGCGGGGACGTCATCGGCTTCAGGGGCCGCGAGGTCGGTGGCGGGGGCTAGGTCCAAAGTCACAGGCGGGGCTCGGGGATGGCTCAGAAAAGGCTGGCGCCAACTGTATATCCATACAGGGATGTCGCGCAACCTGCTGCCCTGGCGATCATGCGTAAAAACAAAAAAAGGTGCTCGATGAGCACCTTTTTGCTGCGGTTGCCGCCGGGAACGTTACGCGGACTTTGCCAGCGCGCCATCCAGCAGCTTGTGCAGCGCATCCCACTCGGGCTCGCCCACATAGCGCTTCAGGATGCGGCCGTCCTTGTCGACCACGAAGGTGGTCGGCGTCAGCTGCACATTGCCGAAGGCCTTGGCCGCGCTGCCGTCGGAATCCATCGCCACCTTGAACGGCAGGCCGCGCGTCTTGGCGTAGTTCATCACATACATGGGCGGGTCGTAGTTCATCGCCACGGCGACGAATTCCAGCCCCTTGCCCTTGAACTGCTCATAGGTGCGGACCATGTCCGGCATTTCCTTGACGCAGGTGGCGCAGCTGGTGGCCCAGAAATTGATCATGTAGACCTTGCCCTTGAGGTCGGCGGTGCTGACCTTCTCGCCCGACAGCAGCGTGAAGGTGGCCGCCGGGGCCGTATTGGCCGGCGACAGCGCGCGGTAGCCGAACCAGCCCAGCAGCGCGAGCACGACCACGGCCACGACGATGGGCCAGGGCTTGCGGGAGGTTTTGGTGGCAGGGGCAGCAGTGGTCATGGAATCCGGGTCAGGCAGGTTCGGTCAGCAATGGGACATTCTAATGCCGCGGGCGTTCGCGCGCTGCGCGGGGCCGGGCTGCGGCAATCTGCCGCAAGCGCCCCAACCGGTTCAGCGCCGGGTGGCGATGGCGGCGCGTGCCTGGTCCAGCGCCTGTTCCAGGTAGGCGCCGTAGAAATCCGGCTGCATGCCGCGCAGCGGGCCGGCGGCGGCGCGGCCCTGGCGGTCCAGGAACAGCACCGTGGGCGCCACCCGCACCTGGTGCGCGCGGGCCCACGCGCGCGCGGTGGTCAGGCTGCCGTCGGCATCGCGTAGCGGGGTGTCGGCGGTCATGTCGAGCTCGCGCACGGCAATTTCGCCGGCGGCGGCCTGCGGGCCCAGGTAGTTGCGGCGCACGGCATCGCAATAGCTGCAGCCCGGCATCGACACCAGCACCACCAGCGGCTCGCCGCGGCGCGCGGCCTCGGTGCCGTGGGCGCCCAGGTCGGTGGCCGGCGGCAGGTGGGCGGGGCTGGCGGCGGCGGGCATGCCGGTCGCGGCTGCCAGCAACGCGCTCGCGGCCACCCAGCGCAAGCTGGTGATGGCAAAGGCGTGGCTGGCGATGCGGGCGGCAGGCATGGTGGAAACCGGGGGCAGTGGGGCAGTGGGAGCGGCGCGGCAAGCACTGGCGCGCCGCTTTCGGGATAATACCGGTTTCCGCCCGCAGGCGATGGCGCCCGCCAGCGCCGCCCGCAGCCTGTGCGCGCCGTTCCCCCATGGATTCCCGATGCGTCTTGTGCCGCCCCCGCCGAGCTTTCCTGCCGCTGTCCGCCGGCCGCTGCTGTGCTGTGCCGCTGTGCTGGCATTTGCCCTGTGCGCCTGTTCGCCGCGCTATGACTGGCGCACCATCCAGTCCGGCGAGGGCGCCTATGCCGCGCTCTACCCGGGCAAGCCCACCAGCGCCGCGCGCGATGTGACCATTGCCGGGCGCAAGCTGCCGATGACGATGGAAGCCGCGCGCGTCGACGACACGCTGTTCGCCGTGGGCGTGGTGACGCTGCCCGCCGATGACGAAGCGCTGCGGCGCGAGGCGCTCGCGGCGATGCAGGCCGGCCTGCTGGCCAACCTTGGCACGCCCTCGGGCGAGCCGCGCGCGCGGCCCGTCACCGTGATGAGTGCAGACCGTCCGGGCCGCCCGCTTGCCGGCGTGGAAGTGCAGGCGAGCGGGGTGTCGCCGCAGGACCAGTCGCCGCGCCGGCTGACGGCGCGCCTGGTGGCCGTGGGTACGCGCGCGTACCAGGCGGTGGTGCTGGAATCGGGCGATGCCGCGCGCGACGCGCGCCAGGCCGAGCAGGTGGAGCAGTTCCTGGGCGGCTTCCACCCGTTCTGACGCGCCGCGCCGCAGGAAACATTGTTTGTGCCGTGGCTGCGGGATCGTGGCCCCGGCATGGTAGTCGTCAAAGGAGAGTTGGAATGCGTTGGGAAGTCTGGTTGGCTTATTTCGCCGCGTGCTGGGTGATCGCCGTGTCGCCAGGGTCGGGCGCGGTGCTGTCGATGAGCCATGGGCTCTCGTACGGGCTGCGCAGGACCACTACCACCATCTTCGGCCTGCAGGCCGGGCTGGTGATCGTGCTGCTGGTGGCGGGCGGCGGCCTGGGCGCGCTGCTGCTGGCCTCGGAGCAGGCCTTCATGGTGGTCAAGACGATTGGCGCGCTGTACCTGATCTACCTCGGCGTGCAGCAATGGCGCGCGCAGGTGGAGAGCGGGGCGGACCAGGGTGGCAGCGGTGGCAGCGCCGCCCCCGCGCGCGTGGCGGTGATGAGCCGGCGCCGGCGCTTTGCCGCCGGCCTGCTGACCAATGTGACCAACCCCAAGGGCATCATCTTCATGGTCGCGGTGCTGCCGCAGTTCATCGATCCCAACCGGCCGCTGGCGCTGCAGCTGGCGATCCTGGCGGCCACCATGTGCTGCGTGGACCTGGTGGTGATGCATGGCTATGCGCTGCTGGCTTCGCGTATGCAGGGGCTGTTCCGCAATGCGCGCGCGGTGCGCTGGCAGAACCGATTTTTCGGCAGCGTGCTGATGGCGGTGGGCGCGGCGCTGTTCTTCGTGCGCCGGCAGCACGCCTGAACGGGGCCTCGATCAACACTGGCGCGCACTGGCCGGGTTTGCTTCAATGAGGAGGTACCCCGGTCACGGAGACTCCGCATGCCCGCCTCGCTGAACCCCTACGCCGGTGCGCGCTTGCAGCCGCGCCATACCGTGCCCCCGGACGAAGAGCCCGCGCCGCCGGGCGTGCCTCCGAACTTGCCGTTGCCGCCAGAGGAAGACCCGACCCCATCCCCGGTCGAGCCGCCTGTGGCCGGCCGCTACTGCTTGAGCTCGTAGAAGTCGTTCAGGCAGTAGGCGTCGGTCAGTTCGACCGGCTTGTCGCCATGGGTATAGCCGGTGCGCAGGATATGCAGCAGCGGCTCCCCCGGCGCGATATTCAGGCGCGTGGCCAGTTCCTCGCTGGCGACGATCGCGCGCAGCTTCTCGGTCACGCGCAGCACTGGCTGGCCGATCCGCTCCAGGTAGGCATAGAGTGATTCGCCGATGGCGCTGGCGTCCGGCAGAACCGCCAGCGCCAGCGTGGTCACGTCCATCCAGAAGGTCTGGCCGTCGGCCTTGCGCAGCCGGGTCAGCCTGACGATCTCTTCGCCTTCCGGCAGTGCCAGCGCCGCGGCCTCCTGCGTCGTGGCGCGGCGGCGTTCGAACGCCACCAGCTCGCTGGCCGGCGTCATGCCGCGCCGGCGCGCCAGCTCGCTGAAGTTGTCCAGCCGCGCCGCTTTCTGCTCAGGGCGCGGCGCGATAAAGGTGCCCGCGCCGCGGCTGCGCGTGATCGCGCCTTCCTCTGCCAGCATCTGCAGCGCGCGCCGGGCCGTGACGCGTGAAATCCCCAGTGAATCCACCAGCGTGCGCTCGGACGGCAGCGCGTCGCCCACCCGCCATTGGCCGGCCTGGATGGCCGCAGCCAGCCTGCGCGCCACTTGCAGGTAGATCGGCGTCGCCTCCGCTTCGTCTGGCTTGAGGGCCTGCAGCCGTTGATCCATTGCGAATCCTCGTAGGTACCAGAATGTGGGGGATGATGATACCACTTTAGGACATGTCAAGTCGATGTGGATGGACTTGCGCCGCCTGGGTGATGAAGGCGCCACAGCCTCGCTTGTCGTCAATTGGTATTAAAAAGGTTTCACTGATTATGCTGGCGGAAAGCGCTGCCGGGGTTGAGGGAAATCCTGGCCGTCTTCAAGGATTGTGTGATGAATCTGCCAAATGTGCGGGCCGTGCAAGCGCTGCTTTGCCTCACCTCAATAAAGATGCCACTTAGATACAATAGCGTTGTAGTGGTTTTCACTGGTATTTTTATTGTCGGTGGCCGTCTATCTTTCCCCTGACCCTGGCGCCGCCGCATTCCCGCGCCGGCTGCCGCGATTTCTGGAAGCAAGATGGCTGAGACGAGCGAAACCCTGTTGCTGCGGGCTCCGGTGAGCGGAGTGCTGCTTCCCCTCGCGGCGGTGCCGGACCCGGTTTTTGCCGACGGCATGTTCGGCGACGGCCTGGCCATCGACCCCCTGAGCGACACGCTCGTGGCGCCTTGCGACGGCACCATCGTCCACCTGGCTGCTACCGGCCACGCCCTGACGCTGCAGGCCCCGTGCGGGGCGCAGGTGCTGCTGCATGTCGGCATCGATACGGTGTCGCTGCGCGGCGAAGGCTTTGCGCCTTGCGTGGCGCAGGGCGCTGCCGTGCGCCAGGGCGATGCGCTGATCCGTTTCGATGTCGACCGCGTCGCGCAGCAGGCGCCGAGCCTGGTGACGGTGATGGCGATCGCCAATGGCGATGCCTTCACGGTCGCCGCCAGGACCGACGCGGCGCAGGCCGAGGCAGGCCGCACGGTGCTGCTGCAGGTGCGTGCCGCGAATGCTGCGGCGCCTGCGCGGGAAGACCACGCGACCGCGGCCGAACAGCGGCGCTCGGTCACGCTGGCCTGCCCGGGCGGCCTGCACGCCCGGCCCGCGGCACGGGCGCGCGAAGCCGCGCGCGGCCTGGACGCCACCGTCGCATTGCACTACGGCGGCCGGCAGGCGAGCCTGGCCAGCCTGGTGGCGCTGCTGGGCCTGGCCGCCGGCGAGGGCGCCACGGTCGAGCTGGTCGCGACCGGGCGCGATGCCGGCGCCGCGCTCGATGCGGTCGCGTACGAACTGCAACGCGCCGGCGTGGGCGAAGAAGAACCCGTACCCACGGTGGCCGCATCGGTGGCGCAGCCCGGCCCGGGCGCCGACCTGCCGGCGGGTGGCATCCCCGGCGTGGCCGCCGCCCCCGGCATCGCGATCGGCACGCTGCACTGGTGGCGCGAGACCACGCCGGAGCCGGCCGAGGCCGGCCAGGGCATTGCTGCCGAGCGCGAGACCCTGCGCGCCGCGCTGGCGGCCATCGACGCCCAGCTGGCCCATGAGAGCGAAGCCGCCGCGCGCCGCGCCGGCGCCGAGGCCGGCATCTTCGCCATGCATCGCGCGCTGCTGGAAGACCCGGCCCTGCAGGCCGCGGCCGAGACCATGATCGCCGCCGGCAAGAGCGCGGGCTTTGCCTGGCGCGAGGCCACCCGGGCCGAAGCCGCCATGCTTTCCGCGATGGCCGACCGCCGCATGGCCGAACGTGCCGCCGACCTGCTGGATCTGGGCAAGCGCGTGCTGCGTGCGCTGGCCCCGGCGGGCAGTGTCCCGGTCCAGCTGCCCGCACCGGCCGCCGACGGCGATGTCATCGTGCTGGCCGCCGGGGAATTCACGCCCTCCGACCTGACCGGACTGGACCGCACCCGGGTTGCCGCACTGGTGATGGCGCGCGGCGGCCCGACCTCGCACGCGGCCATCATCGCGCGCCAGCTCGGCATCCCTTGCCTGGTGGCGCTGGGCAGCGCGCTGGAGCGCCTGCAGGACGGCACGCCGGTCATCGCCGACGGCGACAGCGCCCGCCTGCACGCCTGCCCCGATGCGCATTTGCTGGCCGCCGCCGCCAGCGCCGTCAGGCTGCGCACGCAGCAGCACGAGGCCGACCTGCGCGCCGCGCACGCCGCCGCCAGTACCCGCGACGGCGTGCCTGTCGAGGTGGCCGCGAATATCGGCAGCCTCGACGACGCCCGCAATGCCGTGGCGCATGGTGCCGATGCGGTCGGCTTGCTGCGCACCGAACTGCTGTTCCTGCACGGCGACGCAGCCCCCGCGGCGGCGGACCATACCGCCAGTTGCCAGGCCATTGCCGATGCCCTGCAGGGCCGCAGCGCGATCGTGCGCACGCTTGATATCGGCGCCGACAAGGACGCCGCCTGGCTGCACCTGCCTGCCGAAGACAACCCCGCCCTGGGCCTGCGCGGCGTGCGCCTGGCACAGGTGCGCCCGCAACTGCTGGACGACCAGCTGCGCGGCCTGCTGGCCGTGCGCGCGAGCGCGCCGCTGCGCATCCTGCTGCCGATGGTCAGCGAGGTCGGCGAACTGCTGGCCTGGCGCGAACGCATCCGTGCGCTGGCGGCCGAAGCCGGCGCCGATCCCGAGATCGAGGTCGGCGTGATGATCGAAGTCCCGTCCGCCGCGCTGCTGGCCGACCAGCTGGCGGAGCACGCCGATTTCTTCTCGATCGGCACCAACGACCTGACCCAGTACACCCTGGCCATGGACCGCTGCCAGCCGGAACTGGCGGCGCGCATGGACGGCCTGCATCCCGCGGTGCTGCGCATGATCGCCGCCACCACCGAGGGCGCCGCGCGCCACGGGCGCTGGGTAGGCGTGTGCGGCGCGCTGGCGGGCGACCCGCTGGCCGTGCCGGTGCTGGTCGGGCTGGGCGTGACCGAGCTTTCCGTCGACGCCGGGCTGGTGCCGGGCGTCAAGGCGCGCGTGCGCGCGCTCTCGCATGCCGATTGCCGGCAGCGCGCAGGCGAACTGCTGCGGCTGCCGTCAGCCGCAGCGGTGCGCGACGCGTGCCGCCGCTACTGGCCGGCATAAGCGCCGGTCGACCACAACCCAATACGCGCCACGCGCGCACAGATTCGGAGAACGCCAATGAAGATGGACCTGCTGCCCAGGGTGCAACGCCTGGGCGCCACGCTGATGCTGCCGATTGCGGTGCTGCCGGTGGCCGGCCTGCTGCTGCGCCTGGGCCAGCCCGACGTATTCGACATCAAGCTGATGGCCGAGGCCGGCAATGCGGTCTTTGCCAACCTGGCCCTGCTGTTCGCGATCGGCGTGGCGGTGGGCTTTGCGCGCGACAACAACGGCGCGGCGGCGCTGGCCGGCACCATCGGCTACCTGGTGCTGACCACGGTGATGAAGACCATCGACAAGTCGCTCGACATGGGCGTGCTGGCCGGCATCGTCGCCGGAGCGGTGGCGGGCGGGCTCTACAACCGCTATCGCAACGTCGCGCTGCCACCCCATCTGGGCTTCTTCGCCGGCAAGCGCTTCGTGCCCATCGTCACCGCCCTGTGCTGCCTGCTGCTGGGCATCGTGCTGGCCTATGCGTGGGCGCCGGTGCAGGCCGGCATCAACGCGGCCGGCGCGTGGCTGACCACGGCGGGTTCGGCCGGCGCCTTTGTGTTCGGGCTGCTGAACCGGCTGCTGCTGGTGACCGGGCTGCACCACCTGATCAACATGCTGGCGTGGTTCGTGTTCGGCAGCTACGCCGATCCGGCCACGGGGGCGGCGGTATCGGGCGACCTGCACCGCTACTTTGCCGGCGACCCCGGCGCGGGCCTGTTCATGACCGGCTTTTTCCCGGTGATGATGTTCGGCCTGCCCGCCGCCTGCCTGGCGATGTACCACGAGACGCCGCCGGCGCGGCGCGCGCTGGTGGGCGGCATGCTGTTCTCGATGGCGCTGACCTCGTTCCTGACCGGCATCACCGAGCCGATCGAGTTCAGCTTCATGTTCCTGGCGCCGGTGCTGTACGGCCTGCATGCGCTGATGACCGGGCTGTCGATGGCGCTGTGCCATGCGCTCGATATCCGGCTGGGCTTCACCTTCTCGGCGGGCGCGATCGACTATGTGCTGGGCTACGGGCTGTCCAGCCGCGGCTGGCTGGCGATTCCGCTGGGGCTGGCCTATGCGCTGGTCTATTACGGGCTGTTCCGCTTCTTCATCCGCCGCTTCAACCTGCTGACGCCGGGCCGCGATGAAGTGGTGCCCGTGGCGGCCGTCGACGGTGGCGCGCAGCCGGCCGCGGGCAGCGTGGCGCAACAGTATGTCGAAGCGCTGGGCGGCCTTGCCAACCTGGTCGTGGTCGATGCCTGCACCACGCGTCTGCGGCTGAATGTGGCCGATATCAGCGCGGTGTCAGAGCCGCGGCTCAAGGCGCTGGGCGTGCGCGGCGTGCTCAAGCGCCCGCCCAATGTGGTGCAGGTGGTGATCGGGCCGCAGGCCGAGCAGGTTGCCGGTGATATCCGCGCGGTGCTGCAGCAGGCGCCGCAGGCCACGGCCGTGGTGGCTGCTGCGCCCGCCGCTGCAACCCAGGCGCCCGTGCCGGTTGCCGGCGCCTTCGATCCCGCCTGGTGGATCGATGCACTGGGCGGCGCCGCCAATATCGCCTCGGTCGGCGTGGTGGCACTGACGCGGCTGCGCGTGGTGGTGCGCGAGCGCGCCCGGGTGCGTGCCGACCACCTTGCCGGCAGCCAGCTGATGTGGATCGGCGATGACACCGCCCACATCGCCTTCGGCCATGCCGCCGACGGACACGCGGCCGCCTTCGAGCGCGCCCTGCAAGCCATGCCCACCTGACCCCCGCCGCCGCAGCCGTGCGCGGCTGCGGTCGACCTTTCCCATCGGCCACAACAACGACGGCCGCGACGACAGCCGCGCCGGTGGATACCGTCTGCCTATCCAGGAGTCATTGATCGTGAAACGCATTGCACTGACGGCGCTGCTCGCAGCGTCGGCCGGGGGCGCCTGCGCCCAGTCCGCCGGCACCGGCATCACCTTGTACGGCCGCGCCGTGGCCGGCCTCGACTATGTCAGCGGCATCGCCCGCCCGGGCGGCGACGTGGACACCTTTCGCTTCGGCAGCAACCAGTACGGCGTCAGCTTCTGGGGCATGCGCGGCGCCGAGGATCTTGGCGGCGGCCTGCGCGGGGTGTTCAACCTGGAGGGCATGATCACCTCCGGCACCGGGCGCTCCGATCCGCTGTTCAACCGCCGCGCGCAGGTGGGCCTGGCCAGCAACAACTGGGGCGCGCTGCTGCTGGGCCGGGCCATGAGCCTGACCGACGACGAGAGCGGCGCGATCGACCCGATGGGCTTGCAGGCCAGTTCGGTCGCCACGCTGGTCTATGGCCGCAACTGGGGCTCGCGCGCCAATGCCGTGACCTACAACTCGCCGGTGTGGGGCGGGCTGAGCGTGCGCGCGCAGGCCGGCAGCGACGGCGTGGCGGGCAGCTTCAACAGCGGCAAGCAGCTGAGCGCGGCCGTCAAGTACGCGCAGGGCAACCTGAACCTGACCGGCATCTACGAGGAACTGCGCGACGCGCAGGGCCGCATGGACAACCTGTATGGCAATTCGCGCCAGTACACGCTCGGCAGCAGCTATGCGCTGAACAACCTGCGCCTGTTCGCCGGCTACAACCTGACCGTGTCCTCGGGCGGTACCGTGGCCACGCCGGAGAACCCCTACGCCGCCACGCGCAGCCAGATGGCATGGGTCGGCGCCAACTACCGCCTGCTGCCGGCGCTGACGCTGCTGTCCGGCGTCTACTACGCCACCCTGAACAAGAGCGGCGGGCATGGCACGCTTGTCACACTGGGCGCAAAGTATGACTTGTCGAAGCGCACCTCGCTGTATGGCACGGTGGCGTCGGTGTTCAACTCGCGCAATGCCACCTTTTCGGTGGAGGCGTCGCCGGACACCATGCCGGGCGCCGGGGCGAACCAGCAGGGCGCCTATGCCGGCATCATCCACCTGTTCTGACGGCGGCTGGCCGGTGATTCCAATGTATTGGAGAGCATTGCCATGAAAGGGAACATCCTGACGCCGGCCGGCTGGATCTTCGGAGAGATCCATGCCGGCCCGGACGGACGCATCGCGCGCATCGAGGGCGTGCCCGCCACGCCTGAGCACAACGATGCCCCGTACGTGCTGCCGGGGTTTGTCGACCTGCTCAACCACGGCGGCGGCGGCAAGGACTTCATGGATGGCGAGGCCGCGGTGCCGGTGATCCTGCGCGCGCATGTGCGCTTTGGCACCACCAGCCTGCTGGGCAGCACCATGACCTCGCCGCGCGACGTGCTGCTGCCCGCACTGCAGGCGCTGAACCGGGCCTGCGCGCAGCGCCCGCCCGGCGCGGCGCGCATGCTGGGCGTGCACCTGGAAGGGCCGTATATCAACCCCGGCAAGCTGGGCGCGCAGCCGGATACCTCGGCCACTGCCACGCCCGAAGAACTGGAGCAGTACCTGGGCGCCGCGCCGCTGAAGGTGGTGACGCTGGCGCCCGAACTGCCGGGACATCTGGACATCATCCGCCTGCTGGCCGCGCGCGGCGTGCGCGTGCAGCTGGGCCACACGCTGGGCACCTATGAAGACGCGGTGGCCGCGCTGGACGCCGGCGCCAGCGGCTTCACCCACCTGTTCAACGCGATGACCCCGCTGCAGCATCGCGCACCCGGCATGGTGGCGGCAGCGCTGGCCCATGCCGAATTTGCCGAGCTGATCCCCGACCTGCTGCACGTACACCCCGGCGCCATCCGCGCCGCGCTGCGCGCGATCCCGCGGCTGTATGCGGTGACTGATGCCACCGCCGCCGCGGGCATGCCGGACGGCGTGTACCACCTGGGCAGCCAGACCGTCTACAAGGTCCACGGCAGCGTGCGCCTGGCCGACGGCACCCTGGCCGGCAGCGTGCTGACCATGGACCAGGCGCTGCGCAACTTCGTTTCGATCGGGCTGGACCTGGCCGATGCGTCGCGGCGCGTGTCGCTGTATCCGGCCCAGTACCTGGGCATGTCCGACCGCGGCCTGCTGGCACAGGGCTGCTGGGCCGACGTGGTCGTGCTGGACCGCGCGCTCTCGGTGCGCACCGTTTATGTCGAAGGAGAATGCTGTGTCGAGAATGCTTGAAGAGGCGCTGAGTGCGCCGGCCGTGGTGGCTGCGCAGCTGGCGCAGGCGCCGCGCGTGGCCGCGCTCGCTGCGCAACTCGCCGCGCAGGCCTGGCCCGCGGCGCTGACCGTGGCGCGCGGCAGCTCGGACCATGCCGCCAGCTACTTCGCCACGCTGGTCACGCGCCGCCTGGGCGTGCCGGTGGCTTCGCTGCCGATGTCGACGGTGACGCTGCACGACAGCGCGCTGCGCGTGGCCGGGCAGCTGGCGGTGGCGTTCTCGCAGTCGGGCCGCAGCCCCGACCTGGTCGAGACCATGCAGGCGCTGCGCGACGGCGGCGCCGCCACCGTGGCGCTGGTCAACGCCCCGGATTCGCCGCTGGCGCAGGCGTGCGCGCATGAACTGCCGCTGCTTGCCGGCCCCGAGCAGAGCGTGGCCGCGACCAAGAGCTATATCGCCATGCTGTCGATGTCGGCGCTGCTGGTGGGGCATCTCGAGGCCGCGCGCAGCGGCGAGCGCGAGCTGGTCGATGCCTGCGCAGGCTTGCCGGCCGCGCTGGCGCAAGCGGCCGCGCAGGACTGGTCGGCGCTGGTGCCCGCGCTGCGCGACGTCGAGCGCATGATCGTGCTGGGCCGCGGCGCGGGCCTGGCGATCGCACAGGAAGCGGCGCTCAAGCTCAAGGAGACCTCCGGCATCCAGGCCGAGGCTTTCTCCGGCGCCGAAGTGCGGCACGGTCCGATGGAAATCATCGGCGACGGCTACCCGCTGCTGGTGTTCGCGCCGCGCGGACCGGAACAGGCCGGGCTGCTGGCGCTGGCCGCCGAGATGCGCAAGCGTGGCGCGCGCGTGCTGCTGGCGGCGCCTCCTGGCACGGTTGATGCGGAGCTGCCCCTGGAATTGCCGCTGGTGCCGGCCGGCCATCCGCAGCTCGATCCGGTCTGCGCCATCCAGAGCTTCTATGTCGCGGCGCAGGCGCTGGCGCTGGCGCGCGGCCGCAATCCCGACCAGCCGCAGTACCTGCGCAAGGTGACCGAGACGCGCTGAGCTGGCCAATACTGCCCCAATACCGCCCCACGCCGCCCCGGCAAGCAAGGAGTCCGTCATGCAAACCACCCGAACCGCCTCTTCTTCCGGCACTGCCGACGCGCGGCCGCTGGACCTCGTCATCTTCGGCGGCGCCGGCGACCTGTCGGCGCGCAAGCTGCTGCCATCGCTATACATGTGCCACCGCGACGGCAACCTGCCCGACGGCACCCGCATCATCGGCGTGGGCCGGCACCGCTGGGACCGCGAGGCCTTTGTCAATTTTGCCGATGAAAGCGCGCAACCCTTTGTCGAAGCGCGCTATCTCGAGCCGGCCAAATGGCAGACCTTCCTGCAGCGGCTGGATTTCGTGCACGTTGACGCCTCGCAGTCCGGGGACTATCCGGCGCTGGCCGCGCAGCTGCGCCAGGACGCGCTGCGCATCTACTACATGGCGATGCCGCCCGGCTTGTTCGCGGCCACGTGCGACAACCTTGCCAGCCATGGCCTGATCGCCAACGACACGCGGCTGGTGCTGGAAAAACCGCTGGGCGTGGACCTGGCCTCGGCCATCGGCATCGGCGAGGTGGTCAGCCGCTACTTCAGCGAGGACCGCACCTACCGGATCGACCACTACCTGGGCAAGGAAACGGTGCAGAACCTGATGGCGCTGCGCTTCGGCAATTCGATCTTCGAGCCGCTGTGGCGCACGCCGTTCGTGCGCAGCGTGCAGATCACCGTGGCCGAGACCGTGGGCGTGGGCACGCGCGGCGGCTTCTACGACGAGGCCGGCGCCATGCGCGACATGGTGCAGAACCACCTGCTGCAGCTGGTCAGCATCCTGGCGATGGAGCCGCCGGCATCGCTCACCTCCGATGCGGTGCGCGATGAAAAGCTCAAGGTGCTGCGCTCGCTGCGGCCGATGTCGCCCGAGGACGTGCGCCGCAATACCGTGCGCGGCCAGTACACCGCGGGCGCCATCGCCGGCGAGCTGGTGCGCGGCTACCTGCAGGAACAAGGCATTCCGCCCGACAGCCGCACCGAGACCTTCGTCGCGATGCGCGCCGAGCTGGGCACGTGGCGCTGGAACAAGGTGCCGTTCTACCTGCGCACCGGCAAGCGCATGCAGGAGCGCGTGACCGAGGTGGTGATCAACTTCGCCGAGGTGCCGCATTCGATCTTCGATGCCGGCAGCACGCTGCAGCCCAACCGCATGGTGATCCGGCTGCAGCCGGAGGAATCGGTGCGGCTGACGCTGATGGTCAAGCAGCCGGGCGAGGGCATGAAGCTGAAACCGCTGAGCCTGGCGCTGAACCTGGACTCGGCCTTCACCACCCGGCGCGCCGAAGCCTACGAGCGCCTGCTGCTCGACGTGATCCGCGGCCGGCTGGCGCTGTTCGTGCGGCGCGACGAACTGCAGGCCGCCTGGACCTGGGTCGACCCGATCCTGGAAGCGTGGCGCCAGCAGGACCAAGGTCCGCGCCCCTATACCGCCGGCACCTGGGGCCCGGCGGCATCGTCGGCGTTCATGGCGCGCGAAGGCGTGCAGTGGTCGGAGGAGGCGTGATGCGGCTGACCGAATGCCCTGCATGGCGGGCTCTTGGCGCGCTGGCCGCGCAGCCGCTGCCGCATCTGCGTGAACTGGTGCACGAGCCGGGCCGTGGCGACTACGCGCGCTTGTCGGCTGCCGGCATCGAACTGGACTTCACACGGCAACGCATCAACCGCGCTGTCCATGAAGCGCTGCTGGCCCTGGCGCAAGACGCGGGCATCGAGGACGCGCCCACGATGAAACGCTGGCCGCGCTGGCGGCATTCGGCCTGCCGCCGCAGGAAGCCGAGCGGCTCGCGCCGCATCGCACCTTCCCCGGCAACGTGCCGGTCAGCCTGCTCTGGCTCGACACGCTCGACGCCGCATCGCTGGGCGCGCTGATCGCGCTGTACGAGCACAAGGTCTTCGTGCAGGCCGCGATCTGGGGCATCCATGCCTATGACCAGTGGGGTGTGGAACTGGGCAAGGCGATCGCGTCGGACATGCAGGGGTGCCTGGCGCGGCGCGAGGTGCCCAAGGAGATGGATCCGGTGGGGGCTGCGACGCTGGCATCGCTTTTAGGTTAAGCATTCAACCGCCCGCCATCCGCAACGCCCGCCGGTACTGGATCGCCTCGCCCACATGCGCGGCGGTCAGCACCTCGGCACCTTCCAGGTCCGCGATGGTGCGGGCCACCTTCAGCACGCGGTAGTACGAACGCGCCGACCACGCCAGCCGCGTCATCGCGCCGCGCAGCAGCGCCTGCGCCTGCGGTTCCATCGTGCAGTGCTGTTCGATCTCGCGTCCGCCGAGTTCATTGTTGGGCTTGCCCTGCCGGGCCAGCTGGCGCTCGCGCGCGGCCAGCACGCGGGTGCGCACCATGGCGCTGGGTTCGCCGGGCGGGCCGTCGAGCATCTCGCCCTGGTCCTGCGCGGGGACTTCCACCTGCAGGTCGATGCGGTCGAGCATCGGGCCGGAGATGCGGGACTGGTAGCGCCGCACCTGGTCGGGCGTGCAGCGGCAGGGGCGGTCGGGATGGCCGAGGTAGCCGCACGGGCAGGGGTTCATCGCCGCGACGAACTGGAAGCAGGCGGGGAAGTCGGCGTGGCCGGCGGCGCGGGCGATGGTGATGCGGCCGGATTCCAGCGGCTCGCGCAGGACTTCCAGCACCCTGCGGTCGAATTCGGGCAGCTCGTCCAGGAACAGCACGCCGTGGTGCGCCAGCGAGATCTCGCCCGGGCGCGGGTTGCCGCCGCCGCCGACCATGGCCGGCCCGGATGCCGTGTGGTGCGGCGACCGGAACGGGCGCTGGCCCCATAGCGCGGTGCGGAAGCCGCCCGGCGTCAGGCTCATGACCGCGGCGGACTCCAGTGCTTCCTGCAGCGTCATCGGCGGCAGCAGCCCGGGCAGGCGCTGCGCCAGCATCGACTTGCCGGTGCCCGGCGGCCCCACCAGCAGGGCGGAGTGCTGGCCGGCGGCGGCCACTTCCATGGCCCGGCGCGCCTGGGCCTGGCCGCGCACGTCGCGCATGTCGGGGCCGCGGTCCGTGGTGGCGGGCAGCAACGCCGGCATGGCGCGGGGCAGCCGTGCCTCCGGCACGGGGCAGAGGTGGTCGCAGGCCTGGCGCAGCGTGGCCGCGGCATGCACCGCCAGGTCCTCGATCAGCGCGGCTTCGGCGCCATTGCCTGCGGCCACCAGGAAGGCGCGCGGCGACTCGCCGGCGGCGGCGTTGTCGCGCGCCAGGCCCATGGCCATGGCCAGCGCGCCGCGCACGGGGCGCAGTTCGCCGGACAGGGACAGCTCGGCGGCGAACTCATGTGCATCCAGTGCCTCGGACGGAATCTGGCCGCTGGCGGCCAGGATGCCCAGCGCGATGGCCAGGTCGAAGCGGCCGGATTCCTTGGGCAGGTCGGCCGGGGCCAGGTTGACGGTGATGCGGCGGTTGGGGAACTCGTAACCGCTGTTGAGGATGGCGGCGCGCACGCGCTCGCGGCTTTCGCGCACGCCGGTGTCGGCCAGGCCGACGATGGTGAATGCCGGCAGGCCGTTGGCGAGGTGGGTCTCGACCCGCACCGACGGCGCGGCGATGCCGGTCAGTGCCCGGCTGCGTAGGACGGCAAGGCTCATGTCATCGAACTGTTAACGAAAAAGGCCGCCAGGGGTGGCGGCCTTCAGGCGGCGGGTTGGATCGGGCAGGACCGGCGTGCTCACGCGCCCCCGGTCGAGTCCACCGAGCCGGCGCCGGGCGTGATGCCGGCGCGGCGCTCAAGCTCCGCCACGCGGCCCTCCAGTTCCTCCAGGCGGGCGCGGGTGCGGGCCAGCACCTGCGACTGGACGTCGAATTCCTCGCGCGTGACCAGGTCCAGCTTGGCAAAGCCCTGGGTCATCATGCTGCGCACGTTCTTTTCGATGTCCCTTGCCGGCGAGTTGCGCAGCGCCTCGCTGACCTTGTTCTGCAGGTCGTTGAAGAGATCGGTCGGTTTCATGGTTTCTCCTTTGCGCACCTAACTGGTGCCAATCCGGGTGGGCATCTGGCGTTTAGCGCGCTTTCGCACAGGAATTGGGCGCCCCGATTGCGGGCGCGCAGCCTGGGTGTCGCGCACGCAGCCACCGTCAGGACTCAATTATCGCCCGTGAGGCACGTGGGCGAAAGCTCCGGCGCATCGGCGTTCACACCTTTTAACCCGATCTGGCTTCGCTGCAGGGCAGATTCAAGTCTGGCTTTGGTCACGGCACGCCATCACGGCCGCCATGGACCGCAGATTTCCGGGGAGCTGGCATGGCAGTTGCAGTAGTAGGTGCGCCTGCCTCATTGAATCACCGAAATCCAATAAACGAAATCCGAGCCTCAGGAATAAGGAGAAGAAACCCATGAAGAAGTTGGCCCTTGCAGTCAGCGCGGTTGTCCTGACCAGTGCCGCCGCCACCGCCTACGCGCAAAGCACGGAAGCGGCGGCCCCGGCACCGGCCGCCGCCGCTGCCGAGCCGGCATCGCCGCATACGTTCACGGCCAACGTGTCGCTGGTCTCGGACTACCGCTATCGCGGCATCAGCCAGACCAACCTGCGCCCGGCCATCCAGGGTGGCTTTGACTACGCCCACGAAAGCGGCTTCTATGTGGGCAACTGGAACTCCAGCATCAGCTGGCTCGAGGATGCCAACCCGGCGGTCTCGGCCCCGGTCGAAATGGATTTCTACGGCGGCTTCAAGAACACCTTCAAGGTCGCCGGCACCGAGTTCAACTATGACCTGGGCGTGCTCGAGTACTACTACCCGGGCGGCTACAACAACCCGCGCCCCTACACCACGGAACTGTACGCCGGCATCGGCTGGGGCCCGGTCATGCTCAAGTACTCGCACTCGGTCACCAACCTGTTTGGCTGGGCCGACAGCAAGAACAGCTACTACGTCGATCTGAGCGCCAATGTCCCGCTGAATTTCTGGGACCTGACGCTGAACGCGCACGTCGGCTACCAGGGCGTCAAGCACAACAGCGACGCCTCGTACACCGACTGGAAGATCGGCCTGACCAAGGACCTGGGCAAGGGCTTCGCGCTGGCGGTTGCCTATGTCGATACCAACGCCAAGGAAGTGGCCTACACCAGCGCCAACCGCGGCCGCTACCTGGGCAAGGCCACGGCCTGGGCCTCGATCACCAAGACTTTCTAATCATTGCCGCAGGCCGGGCGGGCAGCACCGGCCTGCCCCGAGGAGAAATCGGATGAAACTCATCATCGCAGTCATCAAGCCGTTCAAGCTCGACGAAGTGCGCGAAGCGCTGTCGGACGTGGGCGTGTCCGGCATTACCGTGACCGAAGTGAAAGGCTTCGGCCGCCAGAAGGGCCACACCGAGCTGTACCGCGGCGCCGAATACATCGTCGACTTCCTGCCCAAGGTGAAGATCGAGGTGGCGGTGCCCGACGACGTGGTCGAGCGCGCCATCGAGGCGGTCGAGAAATCGGCCCGCACCGGCAAGATCGGCGACGGCAAGATCTTCGTGGCACCGATCGAGCAGGTCATCCGCATCCGCACCGGCGAGACCGGCGGCGATGCCCTGTGACCCGAGACAGCACATCACAAGAGGTTAAGCACATGAAAACCTGGTTCAAGCGATTCCTGACGGCCGGCGCGATGGCGCTGGCCATCGGCACGGCGGGCGTGGGCATCTCCACGCCGGCCGCCGCACAGGACAAGCCGGCCGCCGAGGCATCTGCCCCGGCCGCCTCCGCCGCCCCCGCCGCAGCCGCTGCCGAAGCGTCGGCGCCGGCTGCTGCCGCTGCGCCTGCCGCGGCAGCACCGGCCGCCGCCCCCGCGGAAGCTGCCGCCGCGCCGGCCGCACCGGTGCCCAACAAGGGCGACACCGCCTGGCTGCTGGTCTCGACCGCCTTCGTGATCCTGATGACGCTGCCTGGCCTGGCGCTGTTCTACGGCGGCCTGGTGCGCTCCAAGAACATGCTGTCGGTGCTGATGCAGTGCCTGGTGATCTTCTCGCTGGTGGCGCTGCTGTGGGCGATCTACGGCTACAGCTTTGCCTTCACCGAGGGCAACGCCTTCTTCGGCGGCACCGACCGGCTCTTCATGAAGGGGCTGACGGTCGAGGCCGTGGCTGCCACCTTCAGCAAGGGCGTGGTGGTGCCGGAACTGGGCTACTTCGCCTTCCAGTGCGCCTTCGCCTGCATCACCTGCGGCCTGATCATCGGCGCCTTCGCCGAACGCGCCAAGTTCTCGGCCGTGCTGGTGTTCGTGGTGCTGTGGTTCACCTTCTCCTACATCCCGATGGCCCACATGGTCTGGTTCTGGCCGGGTCCTGACGCCTACACCGACGCTGCTGCCGGCGCCGCCGCGACCGCCAAGTCGGGCTGGCTGTTCCAGAAGGGCGCGCTCGACTTCGCTGGTGGCACCGTGGTGCACATCAACGCGGCCGTGGCCGGCCTGGTCGGCGCCTATATGTTCGGCAAGCGCATCGGCTTCGGCCGTGAGGCGATCCGTCCGCACAGCCTGACCTTCACCATGGTGGGTGCCTCGCTGCTGTGGTTCGGCTGGTTCGGCTTCAACGCCGGCTCGGCGCTGGAAGCCAACGGCTCGGCCGCGCTGGCCTTCGTCAACACGCTGCTGGCCACCTGCGCCGCCGTACTGGCGTGGACCTTCGGCGAGTGGATCGGCAAGGGCAAGCCGTCGATGCTGGGCGGTGCCTCGGGTGCGGTGGCCGGCCTGGTGGCGATCACCCCGGCGGCCGGCTTTGTCGGCCCGATGGGCTCGATCGTGATGGGCCTGATCGCCGGCCTGCTGTGCCTGTGGGGCGTGACCGGCCTGAAGCGCATGCTGGGCATGGACGACTCGCTGGATGTGTTCGGCGTGCACGGCGTGGGCGGCATCGTGGGTGCGCTGCTGACCGGCGTGTTTGCCGCGCCCAGCCTCGGCGGCACGGGCATCTACGACTACGTGGCCAACAAGGTGGCGGACGACTACTCGATCGCCGGCCAGCTCTGGATCCAGTTCGAAGGCGTGCTGACCACCGTGGTGTGGTCCGGCGTGGTCGCCTTCGTGGCCTACAAGCTGGTGGACATGCTGATCGGCCTGCGGGTGCCGGAAGACGAAGAACGCGAGGGCCTGGATATCACCTCGCACGGCGAGACCGCGTATGAAGTCTGACCGCAAAAGTGTTGTGCTGGAGAGCTGATTGGGAATCTTCTCTCAGGAGTTTTCGCCCGGCCGCGTGCCGGGCTTTTTTCTTTCCGGCATTGCCTGAGATTGCAGACATTTGCCGCTCAGCCGCGCCGAACCACGCGTGTCGCGAATGCTCCTGGAGGACTTCCGTGGTTCCTCGCAAAACCCGCCAGCCGAGTGCCGGCAAGGGCTGGCAGGCGATCCCCCCGCGCCCCGCGCGGGTTTTTCGCAAAGTGCTTAACTCCGATCTTAAAAAGCTTCAATTGTCTTTAATGTGCGGGGCACATACATTGCCAGTGAGGCAGTTTCCTCCACCTGCAGAACGCTCCCCGTATCTGTCAGGCCATTTAAGAGCGCGGCATCGCCGCGCTTTTTTTTGCCTGTGCGGCCGGCTCTTTATTTCGCGCCGCCCATCCCCATATCGTTATCCCTTAGGCCCGGCCATGCATATCCTTATAAAGGGGTGCCAGCGCCTGGTTGGCCGTTCCTCTACAATCGGGGCGAACGATTAAGACGACGATTTATAGGATGGATATGGTCCCGCATCTCATCACCGCGCTGAACGGTCCGCTGCTCGAACTGGAAAAGAAGATCCTGGACGCCACGCCGTCCATCGAGCGCTGGTTCAGGCTGGAATGGCAGGAGCATACCCCTCCGTTCTATTGCTCGGTGGACCTGCGCAACGCCGGCTTCAAGCTGGCGCCGGTCGACACCAACCTGTTCCCGGGCGGCTTCAACAACCTGGCCCCGGAAATGCTGCCGCTGGCGGTGCAGGCGGCGATGGCGGCGATCGAGAAGATCTGCCCGGACGCCAAGAACCTGCTGCTGATCCCCGAGCGGCATACCCGCAACATGTTCTACCTGCAGAACGTGGCGCGGCTGTCGCTGATCATGCGCCAGGCGGGCTTGAACGTGCGCCTGGGCTCGCTCTCCGAGGAAATCACCGAACCGACCCCGATCGAGCTGCCCGACGGCCAGACCCTGGTGGTCGAGCCGCTCGCGCGCCTGGGCACCAAGGGCCGCCGGCTCGGGCTGAAGGACTTCGACCCCTGTTCGATCCTGCTGAACAACGACCTGTCGGCCGGGATCCCGCCGATCCTGGAAAACATCAACGAGCAGTACCTGCTGCCGCCGCTGCACGCCGGCTGGTCCACCCGCCGCAAGAGCAGCCACTTTGCCGCCTATGACGAGGTTGCCAAGAAGTTCGCCAAGCTGATCGACATCGACCAGTGGATGGTCAACCCGTACTTCGCCCGCTGCTCCGGCGTGGACTTCCATGAGCGCGTGGGCGAGGAAGAACTCGCCGACGCGGTCGAGGGCGTGCTCAAGAAGGTGGCCAAGAAGTACCGCGAGTACGGCATCAAGGAGACCCCGTACGTGGTGGTCAAGGCCGATGCCGGCACCTACGGCATGGGCATCATGACCGTGCGCGACCCGTCCGAGGTCAAGGGCCTGAACCGGAAGGAGCGCAACAAGATGAGCGTCGTCAAGGAAGGCCTTGAGGTCAGCGACGTCATCATCCAGGAAGGCGTGCACACCTTCGAGAAGGTCAATGAAGCGGTGGCCGAGCCGGTGGTGTACATGATCGACCGCTACGTGGTCGGCGGCTTCTACCGCGTGCACACGGGCCGCGGCAACGACGAGAACCTGAACGCGCCGGGCATGCATTTCGTGCCGCTGGCGTTTGCGCCCAACGGCATCCCGGACAGCCACGCCAAGCCTGGCGCCGCCGTGCCGAACCGCTTCTACATGTATGGCGTGGTGGCCCGGCTGGCACTGCTGGCGGCGTCGCTGGAACTCGAGAAGACCGACCCGAACCCGATTATCTGAGCCGCCGCCATGCGCATCCTCTTCATCACCGATCCGCTGGAGACCTTCAAGACATACAAGGACTCCACCTACGCCATGATGACCGAGGCCGCCGCGCGCGGCCACGAGTTGTACTGGTGCCTGCAGCCGCAGCTGGCGCTGTCCGGCCGCACCGTCGAGACCGTGGCCACGCGCCTGCACCTGACCGGCGAGACCAGCGACGCCGACCACAGCGCCTGGTACCGCGAGGGCAACAGCGCGCTGGAGCCGCTGTCGGCCTTCGACGCGGTGCTGATGCGCAAGGACCCGCCCTTCGACATGGAGTACGTCACCAGCACCTGGCTGCTGGAGCTGGCCGAGACGCAGGGCGCGCGCGTGTTCAACAAGCCGCGCGCGATCCGCGACCATTCCGAGAAGCTGGCCATTGCCCAGTATCCGGAATACATCACGCCGACCCTGGTCACGCGCGACCTGGCACGCATCCGCGACTTCCACGCCGAGCATCGCGACATCATCGTCAAGCCGCTGGACGGCATGGGCGGCATGGGTGTGTTCCGCGTCGGCGCGGACGGCATGAACCTGGCCGCGATCGTCGAGACGCTGGGCCACGACGGCGCCCGTACGCTGATGGTGCAGCGCTATATCCCGGCGATCAAGGACGGCGACAAGCGCATCCTGCTGATCGGCGGCGTGCCGGTGCCATATTCGCTGGCGCGCGTGCCGATGGCCGGCGAGGTGCGCGGCAACCTGGCTGCCGGTGGCACCGGCCGCGCGCAGGAACTGAGCCCGCGCGACCGCGAGATCGCCGAGGCACTGGCGCCGGGGCTGTGGGAGCAGGGCCTGCTGCTGGTGGGCCTGGACGTCATCGGCGACTACCTGACCGAGGTCAATGTGACGAGTCCGACCTGTTTCCAGGAGATCACCCAGCAAACCGGCTTCCATGTCGCGGCGATGTTCATCGACGCGCTGGAGCACGCCGTGGACGCGGCCGGGCGCTGAGCCTGGCCGGCAGCGGGAGCGCCGGGGGCGCCTGCTACAATCGGGGCAATCCAACGGATTCACCATCATGGCAGGCATTCTGATCATCGCGCACACCCCGCTGGCTTCGGCGCTGCGCGATTGCGCCGCCCACGTCTACTGCGGCCAGCCGCAGCGGCTGGAAGCCATCGACGTCCTTCCCGATGCCGACCCCGCCGTCGTGCTGGCCGAGGCCAGGCGCCGGCTGGCGGCCATCTGCGAAGACAACGGCGCGCTGGTCCTCACCGATATCTTCGGCGCCACCCCCGCCAATATCGCCGCACGCCTGGCCGAGCCGGGCCGCGTGCGCGTGCTGGCCGGCGTCAACCTTCCCATGCTCGTGCGCGCGATCTGCTACCGCGGCGAAAAGCTCGACCAGCTTGCCACCAAGGCCTTGGCCGGCGGCTCGCAGGGTGTGCTGCAGGTCGGCACCACGACTGTCCAGAACCAAACCGCAAACCATCCCGACAAATATGCTGCAGAGGGACACCACCATCATCAATAAGCTCGGCCTGCATGCGCGCGCGTCCGCCAAGCTGACCCAGCTCGCCGGCAACTTTGTCAGCCAGGTCAAGATGTCCCGCAATGGTCGCCAGGTCGACGCCAAGAGCATCATGGGTGTCATGATGCTGGCCGCCGGGATCGGCTCCACGGTGACCCTCGAGACCGACGGCCCCGACGAGCAGGAGGCGATGGACGCGCTGCTGGCGCTGATCGCCAACCGCTTTGGTGAGGGAGAGTGAGGCCGGCGGCCTCGACCCGAATTCTTAAACGTTCCTGACGGAGCGGTACATGCCTTTCGCCCTGCACGGCATCCCGGTCTCGCGCGGCGTCGCCATCGGTCGCGCGCACCTGCTTGCGCCCGCGGCGCTGGACGTGTCGCACTACCTGGTCGATGAAGACCAGCTCGACGCCGAGGTCGAACGGCTGCGCGCAGCGCGCGCCGCGGTGCGCGCGGAACTGGCCGCGCTCAAGCGCGACCTGCCGCGCGATGCGCCCGAGGAGCTGGGCGCGTTCCTGGACGTGCACGCGATGATCCTCGACGACGAGGCGCTGGCGCGCGAGCCCGAGGCCCTGATCCGGGGCCGCCGCTACAATGCAGAGTGGGCACTTACCACGCGCCTCGAAGAGCTGATGCGCCAGTTCGACGAGATCGAGGATGAATACCTGCGTGAGCGCAAGACCGATATCCGGCAGGTGGTCGAGCGCATCCTGAAGGCGCTGGCCGGGGCTCCGGTGCTGGTGCCCGCGCCGGTGCCGGCGCTGGCCGCCGACGGCGAGGCCGCGACCGGGGTGATCGTGGTGGCCCACGATATCGCCCCGGCCGACATGCTGCAGTTCCGCCATACCATCTTCCACGGCTTTGTCACCGACATGGGCGGGCGCACCTCGCATACCGCCATCGTCGCGCGCAGCCTGGACATTCCGGCCGCGGTCGGGGTGCAGAGCGCGAGCGAGCTGATCCGCCAGGACGACTGGATCATCATCGACGGCGATGCCGGGCTGGTGATCGTCGACCCGACCGCCATCATCCTGGAAGAATACCGCCACCGGCAGAGCGAGCGCGCGCTGGAAAAGAAGCGCCTGCAGCGGCTGCGGCATACCCCGGCGGTGACGCTGGACGGGCTGGAAATCGACTTGCTGGCCAATATCGAGATGGCCGAGGACGCCGGCGCGGCGCTGTCGGCCGGCGCGGTCGGCGTGGGCCTGTTCCGTTCTGAATTCCTGTTCATGAACCGGCGCGACGAGTTGCCGGGCGAGGACGAGCAGTTCCAGGCCTACCGCGGCGCGGTCGATGCCATGCACGGGCTGCCGGTGACCATCCGCACCATCGACATCGGCGCCGACAAGCCGCTCGATGCCCGCGGCGACGGCCGCGGCGATGAATTCGAGACCGCGCTGAACCCGGCGCTGGGCCTGCGCGCGATCCGCTGGTCGCTGTCCGAGCCGGGCATGTTCCTGACCCAGCTGCGCGCGCTGCTGCGGGCTTCGGCCTTCGGCCCGGTGCGGCTGCTGGTGCCGATGCTGGCGCACGCCAGCGAGATCGACCAGACCCTGGCGCTGATCGCCAAGGCCAAGCGCCAGCTCGACGAGCGCGGCGAGGCCTACGACCCGGGCATGAAGGTCGGCGCCATGATCGAGATCCCGGCGGCGGTGCTGCTGCTGCCGCTGTTCCTGCGCAAGATGGACTTCCTGTCCATCGGCACCAACGACCTGATCCAGTACACGCTGGCGATCGACCGTGCCGACAACGCGGTGGCGCACCTGTTCGACCCGCTGCACCCGGCGGTGCTGCAGCTGGTGGCGCGCACCATCCGCGAGGCCAACCGCGCCGGCGTGCCGGTGGCCGTGTGCGGCGAAATGGCGGGCGACCCGTCCATGACCCGGCTGCTGCTGGGCATGGGGCTGCGCGAGTTCTCGATGCACCCGGCGCAGCTGCTGCGGGTCAAGCAGGAGATCCTGCATGCCCACTGCGAGCGGCTCGAGCCGCTGGTCGACCAGGTCCTGCAGGCCTTCGATCCCGAGGAGCAGGCGGCCGCCCTGCGGCAGCTGGCACGACCCTGAAGCCATCAGGGTTTTCTGATGCAGAAAGGCGGCTGGTGCAGCACTTCCGCAAGCCGGAAAGTGCCGCCCAAGCCGCCTTCTTTTTGCATCCTGTGGCGTCTACCCGACCTCTCCCAATGTGGCTTAATGGGAATTGTTATCATTATTGATCTCTGATATTCTGACGTTCATTCGCAGTGGCATGCCGGTGCCACGCGCCCCAACGGAGGGACTTGTGTACGTCTGCATCTGCAACCAGATCACCGATCGTGAGATTCACGGTGCTGCGCACCTGGGCATCGAAACCCTCGACGAACTGGCCGAAACGCTTGGCGTCGGCACCTGCTGCGGCCGCTGCCGCGAGTGCGCGCACCAGGTGTTGCAGGAAGGCGTGGCGGCGGTGCGCAACGTCACCGTGGCGACCCTCGCCAACATCCAGGTTGTGGAGATTTCTTCCTGTTCCGCGTCGGGCCCATGTACCATAATGGACACTCGGGACCCGGCAGTCGCGAACGACCAGCGCAAGGCGCTGGTGGCCTGAACGCGCCCATGAACTGAAGATCCAGTTCACGGCGCGCTTTTGTGCTTTTTCCTTTTTCACTGACTGCACGGCGCCATTGGCGCCGTTTCGTGTTTTTGCGCGGGCCCGATGCAACAGGAGCCGCCAATGAAAGGTGACAAGAAGGTCATCCAGCATCTGAACGCCCAGCTCAAGAACGAGCTGACTGCGATCAACCAGTATTTCCTGCACGCCCGCATGTATCGCCACTGGGGCCTGAAGAAGCTCGGCGACGTGGAGTACAAGGAATCGATCGGCGAAATGAAGCACGCCGACCGCCTGATCGAGCGCATCCTGATGCTGGACGGCCTGCCCAACCTGCAGGATCTGCACAAGCTGCTGCTCGGCGAAGACACGCCCGAGATGCTCAAGTGCGACCTGAAGCTCGAGCAGACCGCGCATGCCACCGTCAAGGAAGGCATCGCCTACTGCGAATCCGTGGGCGATTACGTCAGCCGCGAAATCCTGGTCGATATCCTCACCGATACCGAGGAACATATCGAATACCTGGAAACGCAGCTGGACCTGATCGACAAGGTCGGGCTGCAGAACTACCTGCAGTCGCAGATGGAGCCGGGCGAGCAATAAGCCGGTCTCCGGCGTGGGCGCTCTCGATGAGCGGCCGCCCCAGCGCGCGGCGCCGTTCGGCTCCGCCTTGTTGCTCGCCTGCAGGCAGTAACCCTTCTCATTCCGATTCCTGTTCTTTATCCAGGCGTCCCTGGCGGGCAAAGGCTCCTGTCCCGCCATGGCGCCGCGCAAATCTCACCCTATGACCAATGATGCGCCCTGACACCGCGGACTTCCGCACCCTGTTCCTCAGCGGCGTGGCCATGCTGGACGTGCGCGCGCCGCTGGAATTCGCACGCGGGGCCTTCCCCGGCGCGGTCAACCTGCCGCTGATGGATGATGCCGAGCGCCACGAGGTGGGCCTGTGCTATGCGCAGAAGGGCCAGCAGGCGGCAATCGAACTTGGCCACCAGCTGGTGGCCGGGCTGCGCAAGGCCGCGCGGATCGCGGCCTGGGCGGAGTTTGCGCGCGCGCATCCGGACGGCTACCTCTATTGCTTCCGCGGCGGGCTGCGCTCGCAGCTGGTGCAGCAATGGCTGCACGCGGCCGGTGTCGATTACCCCCGCGTGACCGGCGGCTACAAGGCCATGCGCGGCTTCCTGATCGAGACCACCGATGCCGCGGCGGCCGAGCAGCAGTGGTTCGTGCTGGGCGGCCTGACCGGCAGCGGCAAGACCGATGTGCTGGCCGATGTGCCCGCCGCGATCGACCTCGAAGGCCATGCGCGGCACCGCGGCTCGGCCTTCGGGCGGCGCGCGCTGGCGCAGCCGCCGCAGATCGATTTCGAGAACGCGCTGGCCATCGACGTGCTGCGGCATATTGACGCAGGCTGGCGCGCGCTGCTGGTGGAGGACGAGGGCCGCTTTATCGGCAGCCGCGACGTGCCGCAGGCGCTGACGCAGCGCATGCAGGCCAGCCCGCTGGTGTGGCTGGAAGCGTCGTTCGACGAACGCGTGGGGCGCGTGCTGCGCGACTATGTGCAGGGGCTGGCGGCGGAGTTCATTGCCGAGAAGGGCAGCACGGAAGGCTTCGAAGCCTACGCCACGCGCCTGCGCGAGGCCATGGCCGGGATCTCGCCGCGGCTGGGCGGTGCCCGCTACGGCAAGCTGTCGGCGTTGCTGGACCAGGCGCTGGCGCAGCAGGCGGAGCGGGGCGAGGTGGATCTGCACCGCGGCTGGATCGAAGTGCTGCTGCGCGAGTACTACGATCCGATGTACGCCTTCCAGCGCGAACAGCGTGAGGCGCGCATCGTCTTTCGCGGTGACCGCGCCGCAGTCACCGACTGGCTGCGGGCGCACACGGCGCAGCGCGACTAGTCTGCGGCTTCAGTGCCCGGCGCAGACCGGGCAATCCGGCGTGCGTGCCAGCCGCATCGTGGTCCATTCCATCGACAGCGCATTGACCATCAGCAGCCGGCCCGCCAGGCTCTCGCCGACACCCGCGAGCAGCTTGAGCGCCTCGGCCGCCTGCACCGTGCCGACCATGCCGACCAGCGGCGCGAACACGCCCATGGTGGCGCAGGCCACTTCCGGCGCGGGTTCGGCCGGCGGGAACAGGCAGGCGTAGCAGGGCGCGTCGGGCTGGCGCCGGTCGAACACGCTGATCTGGCCATCGAAGCGCAGCGCCGCGCCTGACACCAGCGGCACCTTGTGGCGCACGCAGGCGCGGTTGACTGCCTGGCGCGTAGCGAAGTTGTCGCAGCAGTCGAGCACCACGTCGGCCGTGGCGACGAGCTGGTCAAGCTCTGCGTCGCCCACGCGCGCGGTCACCGTCACGATCTCCAGCCCCGGGTTGATGCGCAGCATGCCTTCGCGCGCCGAATCCACCTTGGGCCGGCCCACGTTGGCGGTGGTGTGGATGATCTGGCGCTGCAGGTTGGTCAGGTCGACTTCATCGTTGTCGACCACCGTGATGCGGCCCACCCCGGCCGAGGCCAGGAAGGGCAGCGCGGCTGCGCCCAGGCCGCCGGCGCCGATCACCAGCGCATGGCCGGCAAGCAGGCGCCGCTGGCCCTCGATGCCGAGCTCTTCCAGCAGGATGTGGCGCGAGTAGCGCAGCAGTTGTTCGTCGTTGAGGCCGTCGTCGCTCATGAGGTAATCCCTCGAGTGCTGAAGGGGAGGGCGGTTTTGGGTGCTCCAAAGCCGCCCGAGCTAGCCCAAGCAAGGTGTTCTCCCTCTCCCCTCAGGGGGAGAGGGTTGGGGAGAGGGGTGGACTGGCAAGGAACCACTTCAAGCGAAGCCAGGGGTGTTAACCCACCGCCCTCAGCCTTTGACACTCCTGCCCTCTCCCCCTGCCCCTCTCCCGCAAGCGGGAGCGGGGAGCAAACCGGCAGCCTGACTAAAGCCCCAGGGTCTCAGGGTGCCTTGCCCGTCGGCGTGCCCAGCGGCTCGCCGATCGGGGCGCTGGCCGGCGGCTGCTTGCCGGGGGCCGGTGCCGCCGGCTTGGCTGCCGGTGCGCTGGCGCCCTTGGCGCCGCTCTTGCCCGAGGGCTTTGCCGCCTTGCCATTGTCGGCAGGCGGATTGGTTTCCAGCTTCGACTTGGAGCGCTTGACCGGCTGGCCGTTGAGCTGGGCGATGGCCTGCTGCAGCATGAAGTCGTCGGCCGTGCCGAATTCCACCGGCTTCTTGCGGCGATCCTTCTCGCGCTCTTCCGGCGTCTTCTTCGCGTTCTCTTCTTCCAGGCGGCGCAGCTCGTCCACGCGGCGCTGCTCGCGCTCGGTCATTTCCGGCTGTTCCGATTCCTGCTTGTTGTGCAGGTGGCGCTCGGTGTCGATCTCGCGCGTGATCAGCGCGTCGTCCGGATCGCCTTCGGGGTTCTGGTCGACCGGGATGTCCGGACGGATGCCCTTGGCCTGGATCGACTTGCCGCTCGGCGTGTAGTAGTACGCGATCGTCAGCTTGATGCCGGTGTCGTTGGTCAGCGGGCGCACGGTCTGCACCGAGCCCTTGCCGAAGGTGGTCTTGCCCATGATCTGCGCACGGTGATGATCCTGCAGCGCGCCCGCCACGATCTCGGAGGCCGAGGCCGAGTAGGCGTTGGTCAGCACCACCATCGGGATCTTCTTGTAGAGCGCGGGCAGGTCCTTGAGCGGATCGTCTTCCAGCGACGACAGGCGGTAGTTGTTGTACGTCGCCTTGTACACGCGCTTGGCATCTGGCACCTGGCCGTTGGTGGACACCACCGTGGCGTCTTCCGGCAGGAAGGCCGCGGCCACGCCGACCGCGCCCTGCAGCACGCCGCCGCCGTTGTTGCGCAGGTCCAGCACCAGGCCCTTCATGTTGGGGTTCTTCTGCGCCAGCTCGGCCAGCTTGCGGGACAGGTCGGCGATGGTGCGTTCCTGGAAGCTGGTCAGGCGGATCCAGCCGATATTGTTGTCCAGCATCTTGGCCTTGACCGACTGCACGCGGATCTCGGCGCGCGTGATCGAGACCGGGAAGGTGCGTTCCTCGCTCTTGCGGTAGATGGTCAGCGTGACCTTGGTGCCGGGTTCGCCGCGCATGCGCTTGACCGCCTGCTCCAGCGGCAGGCCGCGCACGGGCTTGTCGTCGATGCGGGTGATCAGGTCGCCCGGCTGGATGCCGGCGCGGAAGGCAGGGGTGTCCTCGATCGGGTTGATCACCTTGACCAGGCCTTCTTCCTGCGAGATCTCGATGCCCAGGCCGGCGAAGCGTCCGCGCGTGCCTTCCTGCAGTTCCTTGAAGTCTTTCTCGTCGAGATAGGAGGAATGCGGGTCGAGGCTGGCGACCATGCCCTTGATGGCTTCGGTCAGCAGCTTCTTGTCATCGACCGGCTCCACGTACTCGCGCTTGATCTGCCCGAAGATATCGGCCATGAGCCGCAGCTGGTCAAGCGGCAAGGGCCCCGATGAATTCTGGGCGGTCGCCGAAATCTGCAGCGTGGCGAGCACGCCGGCGACGAGACCGACAGAAACTAGGCTGATGTTCTTGAGCGTCTTGCGCATGAGGGCTGCCTGAACGTGTACTCGAAGTACTGGTGTACGGTATGGGGATTATGCCGGCTGCGGCCGCCCGGCGCCGGGCGGTTTGTCCGACAGTATAAGTGCGAGTGGTGAAAAGGGCCTGTCCCGTCCCGGCTCAGGGTGGGCGGCCGCACATCCGCGCGCGGCCGCCCGGGCCGCCTTCAGCGTGCCTTGCCCTGGCTGGCCACGGCCGCCAGCGAGGCGGCGATGGCGTCCTGGTCACCCAGGTAGTAGTGGCGCAGGGGGCGCAGGTCGGCGTCCAGCTCATAGACGAGCGGGGTGCCGTTGGGGATATTGAGTCCGACGATATCGTCATCCGAGATCTGGTCCAGGTATTTCACCAGCGCGCGGATGCTGTTGCCATGGGCGGCAATGACCACGCGCTTGCCGGATTGGATGTCGGGGGCGATGGATTCGTTCCACAGCGGCATCACGCGGGCCACGGTGTCCTTCAGGCACTCGGTCAGCGGGATCTCATTGCGCGGCACATTGGCGTAGCGCGGATCGTCGTACGAGGCACGCGGATCGGTGGGCTCCAGCGCGGGCGGCGGCGTGTCATAGCTGCGGCGCCACACCAGCACCTGCTCGTCGCCGAACTTGGCGGCCGTTTCTGCCTTGTTCAGGCCGGCCAGCGCGCCGTAGTGGCGCTCGTTCAGGCGCCATTCGTTGCGCACCGGGATCCACATCAGGTCCATTTCATCCTGCACATGCCACAGCGTGCGGATGGCGCGCTTGAGCACCGAGGTATAGGCCACGTCAAAGCCCAGGCCGGCATCCTTGAGCAGCTTGCCGGCCTGGCGCGCCTGGTTGGCGCCGGTTTCGGTCAGGTCGACGTCGACCCAGCCGGTAAAGCGGTTTTCAAGGTTCCACGTGGATTCGCCGTGGCGGATGAGGACGAGCTTGTACATGCTGCTGCTTCCAGAGAGTAGGTAACCTGCATGCGTCCGCGCCGTCACCTGGAGGGGCTGATGGGTTCCTTTTGGACATCCCATGTCTCAGACAGGCGACAATGGCGGATGGCCATGCGACGGCAGGGCCTGGACGCCAAACCGCGTATTTTATAATGCCGCCGACCCAACCTACCGGAATGCCAACGTGAATTTCTTCGCCGACTACAACAACCTCGCTCTGATCGCCCTTGCCGTGGTCTCGGGCGGCCTGCTGGCCTGGCCCGCGATCTCGCGCAGCACCCGCGGCAAGACCGTCAATACGGCCACCGCGACCCAGCTGATCAACAAGCGCGGCGCGGTCGTGGTCGACATCCGCGAGCCCGCCGAGTATGCCAAGGGTCACCTGCCGCAAGCCAAGAGCGCGCCGCTGGCCGACCTGCCCTCGCGCGCGGCCGGCCTTGCAAAGGACAAGGCTGCCCCCATCATCGTCGTATGCCAGACCGGCCAGCGCTCGGGCAAGGCCCAGGCAGCGTTGAAGGAAGCCGGTTACAGTGAGATCTACGCGCTCGAGGGCGGCATCGCCGCCTGGCAGCAGGCAGGCCTGCCGCTGGTGAAGTAATCCCGGGCAGCACCGCCGTATCCGTCACAGCGCGCGCGCCCGGCCAGGCCGGGCCGCGCGCGCATTGCAGTCAAGGAGAACCCGCATGGCCCGTGTCGTCATGTACAGCACCGTGGTGTGCCCGTATTGCCTGATGGCTGAACGCCTGCTCAAGTCCAGGGGCGTGGAAACGATCGAGAAGATCCTGATCGACCGCGAACCCGGCAAGCGTGAAGAGATGATGGCCCGTACCGGTCGCCGCACCGTGCCGCAGATCTACATCGACGAGACCCACGTGGGCGGCTTCGACGACCTCTCGGCGCTGGACCGCCAGGGCGGCCTGGTGCCGTTGCTGGCCGCCTGAGCCGGTTGCGCCGGCGCTGGCGCGGAATCGTCTGATTCCGCGCCGCGCTGGTTCCGGCATACCCCGGCGCGGGTGAATTCGCCACCCGCGTCATGTACCATATGCGTTTTCCAAGCGGGCACCGGCCAGCCTTGCACGACGCAAGGACTGCGGCCGCCGCGCCCGATGCACATCCAGCCCATCCTCCCGGAAGCCTTTCATGAGCGACCAGCAAAACACCCAGCAGGACGATCAACCCTTCTTCAACATCCAGCGCGTCTACCTGAAAGACATGTCGCTGGAGCAGCCCAATTCGCCCGGCATCTTCCTGGAATCGGAAGCCCCGTCGGTGGAGGTGCAGGTCAACGTCGGCGCTTCGCAGCTGCAGGAAGGGATCTTCGAGGTGGTGGTGACGGGCACCGTGACGACCAAGGTGCAGGACAAGGTTGCCTTCCTGGTGGAAGCGCACCAGGCCGGCATCTTCGATATCCGCAACGTGCCGGTGGAGCAGCTGGACCCGCTGCTGGGCATCGCCTGCCCGACCATCCTGTACCCGTACCTGCGCGGCAATATCGCTGACGTGATCACCCGCGCCGGCTTCCAGGCCATCCACCTGTCGGAAATCAACTTCCAGGCGCTGTATGAGCAACGCCTGCAGGCCGCCATGGAAGAAGCCCAGGGTGCCGAAGGCGGCAACAGCGGCATCGTGATGCCCGACGGCAGCCAGGCCCGCCACTGATTCCGGCGTCCTGAGCCATCATCGAAACGGGGCTGCGGCCCCGTTTTGCCTTTGGGCTACCATCGACTGCGTCCATCCTCGGATCGAGCTGCCATGAAACTGACCTTCCTCGGTGCCGGTGCCTGGGGCACCGCCCTCGCCAGCCATGCCGCGGCCACCAATGACGTGGTGCTGTGGGGGCGCGACCCCGCGCAACTCGCGGCCATCGCGGCCACGCGTGAGAACGCCGCCTACCTGCCCGGCGTGACGCTGTCCGAGAGGCTGGCGGTGCAGGCGGACTTCGAGCAGGCCGTGGCGCATGCCGCCGACGATGCCGACGGCATCGTGGTGGTGGCCACGCCGGTGGCGGGCCTGCGCGAGATGACGCGCCGGCTGGCCGCGCGCGGCGCCAGGCCGGTGTCGATGCTGTGGCTGTGCAAGGGCTTCGAGTCCGGCACCCACCTGCTGCCGCACCAGATGGTGCGGGCCGAACTCGACGCCGCCGGGCGCACCGAGGGCTTTGCCTACGGCGTGCTGACCGGCCCCAGCTTCGCGCGCGAGGTGGCGCTGGGGCTGCCGTGCGCGCTGACCGTGGCGGGCAACGAGCCGTCGCTGGCGGAGCGCGCGCAGGCGGCCTTCCACCATCATGCGATGCGCATCTACGGCAGCGACGACCTGACCGGCGTGGAAGTCGGCGGTGCGGTCAAGAACGTGCTGGCCATTGCCACCGGCGCCAGCGACGGGCTGGGCCTGGGCCTGAACGCGCGCGCCGCGCTGGTGACGCGCGGGCTGGCCGAGATGACGCGCCTGGGGCTGGCGCTGGGCGGCCGGGTCGAGACCTTCATGGGCCTGGCCGGCGTGGGCGACCTGATCCTGACCGCCACCGGCGACCTGTCGCGCAACCGCAAGGTTGGCCAGCAGCTGGCGGCGGGGCAGAGCCTGGAGCAGATCCTGGCCGGTCTGGGCCACGTCGCCGAGGGCGTGCGCTGCGCCCAGGCCGTGGCAGAGCTAGCCTCGGCTAACGGTGTCGAGATGCCGATCGCCCGCGCGGTCTGCGCGGTGCTGTTCGACGGGCTGAGCGCCGCCGATGCGGTGGCGCAGCTGCTGCAGCGCGACGCGCGCGACGAATGATGACTCGCGTATCCACCTTCTGATCCTCCGCACCGCATGCCCACACGACGACAAGCGCTGATCGCGCTGGCTGCCGCCTGCGCCGCCGGGACTTCCGGCAGCGTCTTCGCCCAACCCTGGCCCGCGCGCCCGGTCCGCATGGTGGTGCCGTTCCCGCCGGGCTCATCGCCCGACCTGATCGCGCGCATCGTGACCGAAAAGCTGGCCGCCGCGCTGGGCCAGCCGGTGGTGGTGGAAAACCGTCCCGGCGCCGGCGGCAATATCGGCACCGGCATGGTGGCGCGCGCCGCCCCCGATGGCTATACGCTGCTGTTCACCATCAACGGCCCGCTGGTGACAGCGCCGACGCTGTCGCGCAACCTGAACTACGACCCGTTCCGCCAGCTGGCGCCGGTCACGCTGGTGGCGACCTCGCCCAACGTGCTGGTGGTGGATGCACGCCTGCCGGTGCACAACCTGCGCGAGTTCGTCGCGCTGGCCCGGTCGAAGCCGGCCGAGCTGAACTATGGCTCGCCCGGCAACGGCAGCGCCTCGCACCTGGCGATGGAGCAACTCAAGGCGATGGCGGGCATCGACCTGCAGCACGTGCCATACCCCGGCTTCCCGCAGATCACCACGGCGATGGTGGGCGGGCAGGTGCAGGCGGGCTTCATGGTGCCGGCGATCGCGATGCCGCAGGTCAACGCGGGCAAGCTGCGCGTGCTGGCCGTGACCACGACGGGGCGCACGGCGGTGTTGCCGTCGGTGCCGACGGTGGCGGAATCCGGCTACCCGGGCTTCGAGGCGATTTCCTGGCAGGCGGTGCTGGCGCCGGCGGGCACGCCGCAGGCTGTGATCGACCGGCTCTACCGCGAGCTGGTGGCGATCATCGGCAGCGCCGACGTGCGCGACAAGATGCGCGCGCAGTATTTCGTGCCGGCCGGCACCGCGCCGGCCTCGCTGCGCCAGACCATGGTGAGCGAGAAGGCGCGCTGGGACAAGGTGATCCGCGCCGCCGGCGTGCAGCCGGAGTAGGCACTGGCCGGGCGGCTCAGCTGCCGCCTTCGAACCCGTTCTGGCGCCACGCCTCGAACACCACCACGGCGACCGTGTTCGACAGGTTCAGGCTGCGGTTGTCGGGCCGCATCGGCAGTCGGATGCGCTGCGCGGCCGGGAACCAGTCGCGCCGCTCCGGCGATAGCCCGCGTGTTTCGGAACCGAACACGAACCAGTCCCCGGGGCGGAACGCCACCTGGCCGAACGGTGTCGAGCCGCGCGTGGTCAGCGCGAACATGCGCGCCGGGTCGGGCTGCTCGCTGGCCATCAGCGCGTCCCAGCTTTCATGCACGCGCATGGTGGCGTACTCGTGGTAATCCAGTCCCGCGCGGCGCATGCGCGCGTCTTCCAGCGGAAAACCCAGCGGTTTGACCAGGTGCAGCTGCGCGCCGGTGTTGGCGCACAGGCGGATCACATTGCCGGTATTGGGCGGGATTTCCGGTTCGACCAGGACGACGTTGAACATGATGCGGGGGATGGCGGGCGCGCGGCGCCTTTCGTCAGAACGGTGCGCAGCTTACCGCGCGCACCGGCCACTGTCATCCAAAGCTACGGCGTGCGCAGCGCGACGATCACGCTGACGCGGGCCGCGCCATGCGCTTTGAGCACGCCGGCGGCTTCGTGCAGGGTGGCGCCGGAGGTCATCACATCGTCCACCAGTGCCACGTGCAGGCCGTCCAGCCGCGCGGCGCGCGCCAGCCTGAAGGCGCCGCGCAGGTTCACCTGACGGGCGGCCAGGTCCAGCGCACTCTGGCTGCCGGTGTCGCGCTGGCGCTGCAGCAGCACCGGGTCGGCGCGCAGTCCCAGGCGGCGCGCCAGCGGCCGCGCGATTTCCCAGGCCTGGTTGAAGCCGCGCGCGGCCAGCCGCTGCGGCGACAGCGGGATCGGCGCCAGCAGGTCGGGCGCGGGCTGTCGGGCCCAGGCCCCCTGCAGTCCTGCGGCCAGCCTGGCCGCGAGCCAGCCCGCCAGCGGCAGGGCGTGGCCGAACTTGAGCGCCAGCACCAGCTGGTCCTGCGGCGAAGCGTAGTCGCCCAGCGTGTGGGCTTGGTCGTAGGCCGGGGGCGATGCCGCGCAGGCCGGGCAGTGGAAGTGGCGCCCCAGCGCCAGCGCGCAGGCGGGGCAGCGCCGCACCGGGCGCAGCAAGTCGGCGGCACAGGGCGCGCAGACCACCTGCCGCTGCACCGCGCCGCACAGCGCGCAGGCGCTCGGCAGCAGCAGTTCGCCGGCGCCGGCCAGCACCTTGCCGGCGGCGCCGGCAGCCAGCGCGGCGCGCGCGTATACTTGCCGTCCGGCCGCGGCCCATCGGGCGCGGCGGCCGCGTTCATCCGGCGTCCGGGCCTGATCCTGTATCTGTCCCCGCGCCGGTTCCTGGTTTTCTTGCTGCCCTGTCTGCCCGTGTCCCTGCATGCCGCTGATTCCCCCGATGCCTTCCTGCCGCCCGCGCGCCTGACCCGGCTAGCCTTCGACCGGCGCAGCCGCGGCTTCGGCCAGCTGGACTTCCTGCTGGGCGAGATCGGCCGCCGCATGCAGGAGCGCATGGAAGTGATCCGCCTGGCGCCGCAGCGCGCGCTGGATATCGGCTGCGGCCACGGCCAGGGCCTGGCCGGGCTGCGCGCGCGCTTCCCGGATGCGCAGATCGCCGGGCTGGACATCTCCGGCGCGATGCTGGCCGAGGCCGGCCAGCGCGACCCGCAGCGCCGGCCCGGCTGGATCGGCCGCATGCTGGGCAAGCGGCCGCTCTTTGACCTGGTCCAGGGCGATCTTGCCACACTGCCTTTTGCGCCCGCGAGCTTCGACCTGCTGTGGTCCAACCTGGCGCTGCACTGGCATCCGGAGCCGCACCGCGTGTTTCCGGAGTGGCACCGCGTGGCGCGGGACGAAGGTCTGGTGCTGTTCTCGCTGTTCGGCCCGGATACCCTGAAGGAGCTGCGCGCGGCCTTTGCCGAAGTCGACCAGGCACCCCATACGTTGCGCTTTGTCGACATGCACGATATCGGCGACATGCTGGTGCACAGCGGCTGGTCCACCCCGGTGATGGACATGGAGGCGCTGACCGTGACCTACGAGTCCCCCGCCACGCTGCTGCGCGAGGTGCAGGCCTTCGGCGGCCTGCGCGGGCCGGCCGGGGCGCTGCCGCAGGGCCTGCGCGGCCGCGGCTGGTACCAGGCGCTGGCGCAGGCGCTGGAGCGCCGGCGCAACGCCGACGGCGTGATCCCGCTGACCTTCGAGATCGTCTACGGCCACGCCTGGAAGCTGGCCCCGCGTGGCGGCCAGGCGCTCGACGACCAGGGCCGCGCGGTGGTGCCGCTGGACCAGATCGGCCGTGCAAGGCCGCGTCGGACAAGTTAAAACAGAGTTAACTTGCGCCGGTGCGGGATTGCCGCAAACATAGCGCCGGCGCGGCGGGCAGGGCGATGGCGGGGCCCTTCCCTATGCACAGAATCAAGCGGCGCGCAAGCCGTCCGGTCAAGGCGCGCCCTTGTCCGTGTATGGGAAGCGCCCTATAATGCGCCAGTTTGTCGCAGTGGTCCCCTGGCACAAGAACGTCCTGGTTTTGCACTTGCACTGTGCGGCCCGGACGCCATCGTCCCGGGTGTGCATCCGATGCAGAGTGGTTGGCGATGCAAGACTTGGGTATCGCATTCCAGACGGCAGGTGGTGACTCCGGCGGAAATCTCGACGGACCTCCCCCCGCGCCCCACGACTGGCTGATGAAGCGGAATTGCTCGCTGAGTCCACGCCAGGTCGGCTGGTTTTACCTCTCGATCCTCACGGTTTCGCTTGCCATCGCGTTGTTTTTCGCGTGGCAAGGGTCCTGGCTCGTGCTGCCGTTTGCCAGCATCGAGCTGATCGGGCTGGGGATTGCGCTGCTGGTGTATGCGCGCCATGCGACAGACTATGAGCGCGTCAGCATTACCGACGGCATGCTGGTCGTGGAGACAGCCAGCGGCACAAAGGTGACGCGCCAGGAATTCAACCCGCGCTGGGTGCGGGTCGAACTGGGTGAATCGTTCCGCGCGCTGGTGACGCTGCGCTCGGGCGGACGTGAGGTACAGGTGGGGTGTTACGTGGACCCGTACCGGCGACGCAAGTTCGCGCAGGAGCTCGCAGCGGCCTTGCGCCGCCTCTGAGAGGCGGCGGTGGCGGCGGCGGGGACAGATTTGAATCTGTAAATTGGGTAGATAACAAATGAAAATGTGGAAGAAGGCATCCGCAGTTTGTCTGGCCGGCGCGTCCCTGCTTGCCAGCCAGGCGGCGTCCGCGGTCAGCGACATGCCGGGCGGCCCCGCCGTGCGCCAGCTCAACCTGACCGAGCCGGTAACCAAGATCGCCGAACAGATTCACTGGCTGAACTGGATGATGTTGATCATGTGCACGGTGATCTTCATCGCGGTATTCAGCGTGATGTTTTATTCCGTCTTCAAGCACCGCAAGGCCAAAGGTGCCAAGCCGGCTGCCTTCCACGAGAGCATCACGGTCGAAGTGATCTGGACCATCGTCCCGTTCATCATCGTGATCGCGATGGCCCTGCCGGCGACCAAGACCGTGGTGGCGATGAAGGACACCACCAACTCCGACATCACCATCAAGGCCACCGGCTACCAGTGGAAGTGGGGCTATGACTACCTGAAGGGCGAAGGCGAAGGCATCTCCTTCGTGTCGACCCTGACCACCCCGCGCGAGCAGATCAACAACGAGCAGCCCAAGTCGAACACCTACCTGATGGAGGTGGACAACGAGCTGGTCGTGCCGGTCAACAAGAAGATCCGCATCGTCACCACCGCCAACGACGTGATCCACGCCTGGATGATCCCGGCCTTCGGCGTCAAGCAGGATGCGATCCCCGGCTTCGTGCGCGACACCTGGTTCAAGGCCGAGAAGATCGGCGTGTACCGCGGCCAGTGCGCCGAGCTGTGCGGCAAGGAACACGCCTTCATGCCGATCGTGGTGCGCGTGGTTTCGGACGCCGACTACACCAAGTGGGTCGACGGCAAGAAGAAGGAGCTGGCGGCCAAGGCCGACGATCCCAACAAGACCTGGACGCTGGACGAGTCGAAGGTGCGTGGCGAGAAGGTCTACGCCGCCAACTGCGCGGTCTGCCACCAGCCCAACGGCAAGGGCGGCGGCGCCTTCCCGGCGCTGGACGGCTCCAAGCTGGTCAATGGCCCCAAGGCCGGCCAGATGCACATCATGATGGAAGGCAAGGGTGCCATGCCGTCGTGGAAGCAGCTCTCGGACACCGAGCTGGCCGCGGTCATGACCTACACGCGCAACGCCTGGAGCAACAAGACGGGTGAAGTGGTCCAGCCGAGCGACTTCGTGGGTGCCCGTGCGGGCAAGTTCCCCGAGGGCGGCGGCGCGGCAGGCGGCGCGGCGCCGAAGGCCGAAGCCACGCCGGCCGACAAGGCTGACAAGCAGGCCAGCCTCGCGGGCAACCGCGTCGCGGGCTGACCCGCTGAAGACAGAACAGGATTAGAGGAGCATTTGCGATGAGTACTGCTACCCCGGACGCGCTCGCCCATCCGCACGATCATGCGCATGACGACCACGCGCACGACCACCCGCATGGCTGGCGCCGCTGGCTGTTCGCGACCAACCACAAGGACATCGGTACGCTGTACCTGCTGTTCTCGTTCATCATGCTGCTGTCGGGCGGCTTGCTGGCACTGCTGATCCGCCTGGAGCTGTTCGAGCCGGGCCTGCAGTTCTTCCGCCCCGAGCTGTTCAACCAGTTCACCACCATGCACGGCCTGGTGATGGTGTTCGGCGCGATCATGCCGGCCTTCGTCGGCTTCGCCAACTGGATGATCCCGCTGCAGATCGGCGCGTCCGACATGGCGTTCGCGCGCATGAACAACTTCAGCTTCTGGCTGATGCCGCCGGCCGCGCTGCTGCTGGCCGGTTCGTTCCTGGTCCCGGGCGGCGCCACCGCCGCCGGCTGGACCCTGTACGCGCCGCTGTCGGTGCAGATGGGCCCGGGCATGGACATGGCCATCTTCGCCATGCACATCATGGGTGCGTCGTCGATCATGGGCTCGATCAACATCATCGTGACCATCCTCAACATGCGCGCCCCGGGCATGACGCTGATGAAGATGCCGATGTTCTGCTGGACCTGGCTGATCACCGCCTACCTGCTGATCGCCGTGATGCCCGTGCTGGCCGGCGCCATTACCATGGTGCTGACCGACCGCCACTTCGGCACGAGCTTCTTCTCGGCCGCCGGCGGCGGCGACCCGGTGATGTACCAGCACATCTTCTGGTTCTTCGGCCACCCCGAGGTGTACATCATGATCCTGCCGGCGTTCGGGATCGTCTCGCAGGTGGTGCCGGCGTTTGCCCGCAAGCGCCTGTTCGGCTACAGCTCGATGGTGTACGCCACCGCCTCGATCGCCATCCTGTCGTTCATCGTGTGGGCCCACCACATGTTCACGACCGGCATGCCGGTGACCGGCCAGCTGTTCTTCATGTACGCGACCATGCTGATCGCGGTGCCCACCGCCGTGAAGATCTTCAACTGGATCGCCACCATGTGGCGCGGCTCGATGACCTTCGAGACCCCGATGCTGTTCTCGATCGGCTTCATCTTCGTGTTCACCATCGGCGGCTTTACCGGCCTGATGCCGGCCGTGGCCCCGATCGACATCCAGTTGCAGGACACCTACTTCATCGTGGCGCACTTCCACTATGTGCTGGTGGCCGGCTCGCTGTTCGCGCTGTTCGCGGGCTTCTACTACTGGGGTCCGAAGTGGAGCGGTTTCATGTACAACGAAACCCGCGGCCAGATCCACTTCTGGGGTTCGATCATCTTCTTCAACGTGACCTTCTTCCCGATGCACTTCCTGGGACTGGCCGGCATGCCGCGTCGCTATGCAGACTACCCGACCCAGTTCGCTGACTTCAATGCGATCGCGTCGATCGGTGCGCTGGGCTTCGGCCTGATGCAGGTGTACTTCTTCTTCTTCGTGGTGCTGCCGTCGTACCGCGGTGGCGAGAAGGCCGCCGACAAGCCCTGGGATGGCGCCGAGGGCCTGGAGTGGACCGTGCCGTCGCCGGCGCCGTTCCACACCTTTGAAGTTCCCCCGCAGGTCCGCTAAGGCGCGGCCAGCGTAATCAGGCAGCGGGAGGCGGCAGCGTCGCCTCCCGCGCCGGCAAGCAACAGAAGCAGCTATGCAGTCTCCAGACAAAAGCCCATCACGCCCGGACCAGAAGGCCGCCAACCGGCGCCTTGGCCTGATCCTGCTGTCGATCGTGGTGGTTTTCTTTCTGGGGTTCTTCGCCAAGATGATGTTTCTTGGCTGAGGCGGCAGGGTAGCGAGATGAGCATCGACCAGCAGGCTGGCAAAGAAGCGGATAAGCGGTTCAACCGCGGCATGATGCTGCGCCTGGTCGTGATCGTGGCCGTGATGTTCGGCTTCGGCTATGCGCTGGTGCCGCTGTACAAGAAGATCTGCGAGATCACCGGCATCAACGTGATCACCACGCGCGAGCTGCACGGCGCGGTGAAGAACACGCAGGTCGACAAGAGCCGCACCGTCACGGTGGAGTTCGACTCCAACGCGCGCGGGCCCTTCGCCTTCCGGCCGGTGAAGAACAGCATGGAAGTGCATCCGGGCGAGATGGCGACGATCGTCTACGAGGTGGCCAACGGGCAGCCGCGCGATATCTCGGCGCAGGCGATCCCGAGCTACGCGCCCAAGCAGGCGACCCAGTATTTCATGAAGCTGGAGTGCTTCTGCTTCAAGCAGCAGACGCTCAAGGCGAAAGAGGCGCGCGAGATGCCGGTGGTGTTCGTGATCGATCCCGCGCTGCCCAAGGATGTGAAGAATATTACGCTGTCGTACACCTTCTTCGAGGTGGGTGCGCCGGTGGCGCAGGCGCCCGAGGGCCAGCTGGCGCCGCAGCCGGCACCGGCCGGCAAGGGCATCTGAGGCGGCCGCGGTGCATGCCGGGGCTGAGGAGGACGGGCGATGGATGAGATGAAGGACGCGGTCAAGCGCAAGATGTCGTTCGGGCAGACCATGCGCGCGGTGTTGTGGTCGTTCATCGGCCTGCGCAAAGGCGCCGAGCACGAGCGCGACATGGCCCGGCTGAACCCGGTGCATGTGGTGATCGCCGGCGTGATCGCGGCGGCCATCTTCATCGCGGTGCTGGTGCTCATCGTGCGCACCGTGGTGGGGCAGGCAGCGGGATAGCAGGGCAGGAAGGGTAGACAACAAAAGCAGTCGCAGAACAAAGCAACCGCGGCGGCGGGGCTGGCCCGGAGGAGGGGACGGCCCGCAGTGCCAAAGCGCGGATCACGAATACTGAATCAAAGACTCTGAGCTGGAGATAAAAGAATGAGTGCGAATCGCGCAAACGCTCCGTACTACTTCGTACCGGGCCCGTCGCGCCACCCGATCACGGCAAGCTTCGGCCTGCTGATGACGGGCGCGGGAGCTGCCGGTTGGGTAAACGGGCAGCCCTGGGCGCCGTACCTGTGCGGCTTCGGCCTGCTGTGGTTCCTGTTCGTGCTCAAGAGCTGGTTTGGCGACGCCATCAGCGAGTCCGAAGGTGGCATGTACGGCAAGAACATCGACCTGTCGTTCCGCTGGTCGATGGGCTGGTTCATCTTCTCGGAGGTGATGTTCTTCGCGGCCTTCTTCGGCGCGCTGTTCTATGCCCGCACCATCGCCATGCCCTGGCTGGGCGACCTGAACAACAAGATCCTGTGGCCCGACTTTGCCGCGGTGTGGCCCAACACCGGCCCGGCCGGCGTGGTGGAAAATTTCCAGACCATGGGTCCGTGGCCGATCCCGACCATCAACACCGCGCTGCTGCTGATGTCCGGCCTGACGCTGACCTGGGCGCACCACGCGCTGCTGGCCGGCAAGCGCAACCAGCTGATCCAGGGCCTGTCGCTGACCATCCTGCTGGGCGCGGTCTTCATGTGCTTCCAGGTGTACGAGTACATGCACGCCTACTCGGAACTGAACCTGAAGCTGACCTCGGGCATCTACGGCTCGACCTTCTTCCTGCTGACCGGCTTCCACGGCTTCCACGTGACCATGGGCGCGATCATGCTGGCCGTGGTGCTGGTCCGCGTGCTGAAGGGCCACTTCACGCCTGACCACCACTTTGCATTCGAAGGCGCTGCCTGGTACTGGCACTTTGTTGACGTGGTGTGGCTGTTCCTCTACGTCGTGGTGTACTGGCTGTAAATCCGGCTGCCGTACCCGCCGGCGCGTCTCCCGGAGGCCGCCGGCGCCAACGCAAAAGAGAAACGCCGCAGGAGGTGGTCCAGCCTGCGGCGTTTGTCTTTTGCGAGCCTGGTGCCCGCTTGCTGGCGTTCAGGGCGCCATGCGGATGCCCGTGCTGTGGATCCAGCCCATCCAGTTCGCGAACAGGATGAACAGGAACAGCGCCACCGAGAAGCCGACGCGCAGCATCAGCGAGCGCATCATGTTGGGGGTCGTGCCGCGGTCGCGCATCATGAAGAACAGGGCGGAGGCCAGGCTGGCGATGATCAGGATGAAGGCAACGATGATGACAAAGCGCATGGCGGGGCAGGTCGGGGCCAGGAGCGACGGAAAAGCCCATTATCGCACCGGCCCGCGTAGCGGTCCCGCCTGGCGATGACGGTGCGCCGCTGGTTCAGCCCGCTGCCGCTGGCCGCTGCGCTGGTGGTGATCGCCGTGACCTGCGCGCTGGGCAACTGGCAGCTCAACCGCGCGCACGACAAGGAGGCGCGCGCGGCGCGGCTGCAGGCGCTGTCGGCGCAGCCGCCGGTGGTGCTGGGCACGGCCCCGCTGCCGCAAGTTGTGACCGACCGCACGGTCCGCGTGACCGGGCGCTTTGACACAGCCCGCACCGTATTGCTGGATAATCGCCCCCACGGCAATGGCAGCAGCCCCGGGGATAGCCGCGCCGGCTTCCTGGTGCTGACGCCGCTACGGATTTCAGCCGCCTCGCCGGCGCCCGCAGGTGCCGCCGGCGCCATGCAGGCGGTGCTGGTGCTGCGCGGCTGGTTGCCGCGCGACGCCCAGGACCGCACCCGGATTGCGCCGTTCCCCACGCCCGAGGGCGAGGTGACGATCGAAGGCACGGCACTGGCGGCCGTGCCGCGGGTCTATAGCCTGGGCCAGGACGCCGCCGGCAGCAAGATCCGCCAGAACCTGGACCTCGCTGCCTATGCGGCCGAAACCGGCCTGGCGCTGCACCCGCTGGTGCTGGAGCAGCGCAGCGACAGCGGCGATGGCCTGGCGCGCGACTGGGCCCCGGCCGACCTGGGCGCGGAGCGGCACTACGGCTATGCCTTCCAGTGGTTCGGGCTGGCCGCGCTGACGGTGGTGCTGGTGGTCGTGCTGGGCTGGCGCCGCGCGCGCCGGGTGGCAGCACCGTAACTCGAATGAACCGGGCGCATGCGCTCGCCGAAGACAAAGGACAGACGTACTCCATGGCACAGCAAGACTCCGCCCCGGCCGCCGCGGCCTCGCCGCCGGATACCCGCATCGATGCGCGCACGCGCCGCGGCCGCCTGCAGATGCTGATGCTGTTGCTGGTGTGCGCGTCGCCGGTGATCGCCTCTTACTTCACCTATTACGTCATCAAGCCGCGTGGCGGCGCCACCAACTACGGCGCGCTGGTCGACCCGCAGCGGCCGATGCCGCCGGTGCGCGTCACCGACGAGCAGGGCCGGGCCGTGCCGCTGGAGCAGTTCCGCGGCAAGTGGCTGCTGGTGACCACCGATCCGTCCGCCTGCGACGAGGCCTGCGCGAAGAAGCTCTTCACCATCCGCCAGATCCGCGCGGGGCAGGGCCAGGACCGCGAACGCATCGTGCCGGTGTGGCTGGTGACCGACGACGGCAAGATCGACGAGCGCCTGAACGCCGCCTACAACGAGCCCTACGCGGGTGTGCGCTTCCTGCGCATCGACCGCCAGGCCGCGCATCAGTGGCTGCCGGCCGAACCCGGCAAGCGCGCCGAGGACACCCTGTTCCTGGTCGACCCGCTGGGCAACCTGATGATGCGTTTCCCGCAGGACCCGGACCCCAAGAAGATGAGCGGCGACCTGAAGAAGCTGCTCAAGGTCTCGCGCATCGGCTAAAAGGGGACGGCATGCTGCTGCAACTGGCCATCATCGGCATCCTGATCGCGTTGTTCCCGCTGTCCTACGTGCTGGTGAAGGGGGACCGCAACAAGTACCGCAAGCTCGCCTGGATCACGGCGTTCCTGACGCTGGACCTGATCATGTTCGGCAGCTTCACGCGCCTGACCGACTCCGGCCTGGGCTGCCCCGACTGGCCCGGCTGCTACGGGCACTCCAACCCGCACGCCGCGATGGAGCCGATCCGCGCGGCCGAGACCGCGCTGCCCAGCGGCCCGGTGACGCTGGCCAAGGCGTGGATCGAGATGATCCACCGCTACTTCGCCATGGCGGTCGGGGTGCTGATCATCACGCTGATGGTGCTGGCGTGGGTCAAGCGGCGCGAGCTGAAGCAGTCGCCGTGGTTCGCCACCGGGGTGCTGCTGCTGGTGTGCGTGCAGGGTGCGTTCGGCGCTTTCACCGTGACCCTGAAGCTGCAGCCGATCATCGTGGTCACGCACCTGATGCTGGGCATGGCTCTGCTGGCCGTGCTGATCCAGCTGGGTTCGCGCAACGATCCACCGCACCCGGTCGCGGCGCAGGCCGCGCGGCTGCGCTGGCCGGTGCGCATCGGCCTGCTGCTGCTGGTGATCCAGATCTTCCTGGGGGGCTGGGTCAGCACCAACTACGCGGTGCTGGCCTGCACCGACTTCCCGCTGTGCAACGGCCAGCTGGTGCCCGAGATGGATTTCCGCCACGGCTTCACGCTGTGGCGCCAGCTTGGCATGACCGCCGACGGCGACTACATCCCGCACGCGGCGCTGGTGGCGATCCACTGGGTGCACCGCGGCTTTGCCTTTGTCGTGCTGGGCTACCTGGCGTGGCTTGGCCTGCGCGCGCGCAGACTTGAAGGGCTCGCGCGCGCGGCCAGCTGGCTGCTGGCCACGCTGGTGCTGCAACTGGCCACCGGGATGTCCAATATCGTGTTCGACTGGCCGCTGGTGGCCGCGGTTGCGCACAACGGCGGCGCGGCGCTGCTCCTGCTGCTGCTGGTCCGCCTCCACTACAATACAGGGCTCGCAGGGCTCACCATGCGGGCCGCCGGCGTGCCCGCTGCCGTGCCGAACGCCGCCCGCGCCACATGAAAGACAAGACCCCTTCCGTGGTTACCGCTACCCACCCCCATTCGCTGGGCAAGTTGAGCCGGATACGGCACCTTGCCCGACAATATGCCGCCCTGACCAAGCCGCGCGTGACGCAGCTGGCCGTGTTCTGCGCCATCATCGGCATGTTCCTCGCCACGCCCGGCATGGTGCCGTGGCGCGTGCTGATCGGCGGCGCCGCCGGCATCTGGCTGCTGGCCGGTGCGGCCTTTGCCATCAATTGCCTGGTCGAGCAGAAGATCGATGCGCTGATGCGCCGCACCGCGTGGCGCCCGTCGGCCACCGGCGAGATCACCACGCCGCAGACCCTGGTGTTCTCCGCCATCCTGGGCGGCGCCGGCATGTGGCTGCTGCACGTCTACGCCAACGACCTGACGATGTGGCTGACCTTTGCCACCTTCCTCGGCTACGCGGTGGTCTACACCATCCTGCTCAAGCCGGCCACGCCGCAGAACATCGTGATCGGCGGGCTGTCGGGGGCGATGCCGCCGGCGCTGGGCTGGGCCGCGGTGGCGGGCGAGGTGCCGGCCGAGGCCTGGTTCCTGGTGCTGATCATCTTCACCTGGACCCCGCCGCACTTCTGGGCCCTGGCGCTGTACCGCCGCGCCGACTACGCCAAGTCCGGCCTGCCGATGCTGCCGGTCACGCACGGCGAGCGCTACACGCTGCTGCATATCCTGCTGTACACGCTGATCATGATCGCCGCGACGCTGCTGCCCTTTGTCTACGGCATGAGCGGCTATATCTACCTGGCGGCCGCGCTGGCGCTGGGCGCGGGTTTCCTGGCCTACGCCTGGAAGATGTACCGCAACTATTCAGACGAGCTGGCGCAGCGCACCTTCCGCTTCTCGATCCTGTACCTGTCGCTGCTGTTCGCCGCGCTGCTGGTCGACCACTACTTCAAGTTCGTGCCGCAGGTCTGACCTGTGGCCGACCGGCTGCGGCATCTTGTCGCGGCCGGCGCAGCGTGGCGGCACGATCGGCGATACTGCGTGATGTCGCCGCCCTCCGCTGCCGCTGTTTCCTCCCACCCCTGACCGGTCTCCGCCGCATGCCCCGCCTAAGCCCCGCCTCCGGCCTGTTCGCCGCCTTCCGCCGCTTTTCCCTGCTGGCCGCGCTTGCGCTGGCCGTGGCTGCCTGCGGGCAGCAGAAGGCCTCGTTCCGCAATGTCGACATCACCGGCGCGGCGGACTTCGGCAAGGACTTCTCGCTGACCGACCATCACGGCAAGGTGCGCACCATCGCCGACTTCAAGGGCAAGGCGGTGGTGATGTTCTTCGGCTACACCCACTGTCCCGACGTGTGCCCGACGACGATGGCCGAACTGAAGGCGGTGGTGGAGAAACTGGGCCCCGACGCCGACCGCGTGCAGGTGCTGTTCGTCACGGTCGACCCGGAACGCGACACGCAGGCGCTGCTGGCCCAGTACGTGCCGGCCTTCGATGCGCGCTTCCTGGGGCTGCGCCCGGCCGACGAAGCCGCACTGCAGAAGTTGACCAAGGACTTCAAGGTGTTCTACGCCAAGGTGCCGGGCAGCTCCCCGACCAACTACACGGTTGACCACTCCGCGGGCAGCTATGTGTTCGACCCGGACGGCAAGCTGCGGCTGTTCATCCGCCACGGCCAGGGTCCGGATCCGATCGCGCACGACCTGAAACAGCTGCTGTCGTGACGTGAAAGGGAGGGAAGGGGTGCGGCATAAGGTCGCACTCACCCTCTCGCGGGCAACAAAAAGGCCGGTCCAGTGGACCGGCCTTTTGCATGGCTGGGGGTGCGGATCAGGCGAACGCCTGCAGCGCCCCCTTCATCTTCTTCATGGCCGCGGCCTCGATCTGGCGGATGCGCTCGGCCGAGACGCCGAACTCGTCAGCCAGCTCATGCAGCGTGGACCCGCCCGAGCCATCGTCCTCGACGTGCAGCCAGCGCGCCTCGATGATGCGGCGGCTGCGTTCGTCCAGCTTGCCCAGCGCTTCTTCCAGGCCCTCGACCTGCATGCGGTCGTGGCGCTTGGCTTCCAGCACGCGGGTGGGCTCGTTGTGGTTGTCCGCCAGGTAGGCGATGGGGGCGAATTCCTCTTCGCCGTCGTCGATCTGGCCTTCCAGCGCCAGGTCGCCGCCCGACAGGCGGGTCTCCATCTCCATCACTTCTTCGGGCTTGACGTTCAGCTCGCGCGCCACGGCCTCGACCTGCTCCGGCGTGAACGTGTGCGCGCCCTGCTTGTGGCTGCGCAGGTTGAAGAACAGCTTGCGCTGGGCCTTGGTGGTGGCCACCTTGACCATGCGCCAGTTCTTCAGCACGTATTCGTGGATCTCGGCCTTGATCCAGTGCATCGCGTACGACACCAGGCGCACGCCCTGGTCGGGGTCGAAGCGCTTGACCGCCTTCATCAGGCCGATATTGCCTTCCTGGATCAGGTCGGCGTGGGGCAGGCCATAGCCCAGGTACTGGCGGGCGATCGACACCACCAGACGCAGGTGGGACATCACCATCTGGCGGGCAGCATCAACGGAATCGTGGTCGCGGAGCTCGCGCGCCAGGCGCTGCTCTTCCTCCGCGGTCAACAGCGGAATCCGGTGGACAGCCTGGATATAGCTGTCGAGGTTGCCAACGGTGGCCGGGAAGGTCAGCGCGAAGCTGCCCATGCTCCGGGGTGCCGTCGGCAGACGGTTATTCAGGGTTTGGTCGGCAGACAAGACTGCGTTCACTCAATGGCTCCTTTCGCATCCGGCGGTTCGGTTGCCGGGATGCCGCGCCTGTTGGGGCGGTGGCACTGCAACACATATTAGCACTCAGGCCGGGTGAGTGCTAATTGGAGCCCCGATGGTCGTGATAGTTCCTCTCGATTGCTCTTGCTGCTGGCATAGCTACTTGCCACTTCGAGCGGCGGGAACGATACCCACGGTTCGGCGCACTGGATGTTAGAGCGGTGCGGGGCACGGCGGTTCTGCCCGCTGCTGCAATGATTTGTTGCAGCAGCGGCTACACTCGACCAAGCTGCGGCGCGCTGGCATCCTTGCAAGCCTCTCTCATTCCACCGGAGGAGTTATGTCTGCTATCGAACACTTGCTCAAGCCGCATGTGCGCGACCTGGGCGATTTTACCGTGCGCCGGCTGTTGCCCGCCGCCGCCGCCCAGACTGTCGGGCCGTTTATCTTCTTCGACCATATGGGGCCGGTGCAACTGCCGCCGGGCGGCGGAGCCGACGTGCGCCCGCATCCACATATCGGGCTGGCCACGGTCACTTATCTGTTCGAGGGCGAGATCATCCACCGAGACAGCCTGGGCAGCGACCAGGCGATCCGCCCGGGCGATGTCAACTGGATGACCGCCGGGCACGGCATCGTGCACTCGGAGCGCTCGCCCGAGCATGTGCGCCCCGCCGGGGCCCGCCTGCACGGCATCCAGACCTGGGTGGCACTGCCGCAGGAGCATGAGGGTGCCGAGCCGTCGTTTTTCCACCATCCAGCCGCCACGCTGCCACGGATCGAGCGGCCGGGCGTGCGCATGGTGGTGATTGCGGGCGATGCCTTTGGCCAGGTCTCTCCGGTCAAGATCTTCAGCCGCACCCTGTATGTGGCGATCGAGCTGGATGCGGGCGCGAGCGTGGAGATCCCGGCCGATCATGCCGAGCGGGGCATCTATCCGGTGGATGGCGCGGTGGCGCTCGACGGCGAGCCGCTGCCGGCCGAGCATATGGTGGTGCTCACGCCGGGCCAGCCCGCAACGCTGACGGCCACGACACCGTCGCGCGTAATGCTGCTGGGCGGTGACCCGACCGACGGGCACCGTTTTATCTACTGGAATTTCGTTGCCAGCAGCAAGGTGGCGATCGAGGCCGCCGCCCAGCGCTGGGAGGACGACCAGTTCCCGCACGTGCCGGGCGAGACCGAGCGCATCCCGCTGCCCCCGCGCAAGCCCTGACAGCGGTCCCGGGGCTGGCTCAGACCGGGCTGGCCCAGGTCACGCGGGTGCCTTGCCGCAGGCATTCGCGGATAGCCTCGACCTGGATCGCGATCGGCGCCGGCACCGGCGCCGCGCCGTCCAGCACGCGCCGGATCCAGGCCACGGTCTGGCCGGCGTCGCTGCCGGGCGGCAGTTCAGGCACTTCGGCCAGCGAACCCACGGCCGGATCGACCAGCGTCTGCTGGTGCCCCTCGTGCAGCCAGTCGATGCGGCTGGTGCGGCGCGCATCGGCCACCACTTCGCCCTCGGTGCCGCGTGCCAGCAGCACGTTGGCGGGTTCATGCGAGAAGTAGTCGGTCAGCGTCTCGCGGTATTCGGGGTGGGTGTAGCTGTACAGGCGCAACCCTTCCGCGGGCGAATGCTCGCCCACCGGCTGCAGCATCTTGGCCACCGTGTGCGCCGAATTGCGCAGGCCGATCACGGTGCGCCGCTCCAGCAGCTGCGACAGCCCGGGCGACAGCACATCCACCGGCAGCACCGCCAGCGGCCCGAGGTCGCTGCCCTCGCGCAGCCGTGCCGAGGCCTCGCCGGTAGTCGCGCACAAGGGCACGCCCAGCGCCTCGAACAGCGTCATGCTGGTCACGCGGCCATTGAACAGGCGCGTGCCGTGCACCAGCACGGGGACATCTTCGCGCGCCAGCAGCAGCGCCAGCAGCGGCACCAGGTTGGGTTGCTTGCGCGCGCCGTTGTAGCTGGGGATCACCACCACCTGCCGGTCAGGCGGCGCCGGCAGCGGCTGGCAGTGCGCATGGGCGGCTTCCAGCATGCCGGCCAGCTCGTGCGGGGCCTCGCCCTTGATGCGGTAGGCCATCAGGATGGCGCCAAGCTCCAGGTCCGAGACGCGCCCGGCCAGCATGGCGTCGAACAGGGCCTGCGCGTCTTCGCGCGGCAGCGCCCGCGCGCCGTTGACGCCGCGGCCGATCTCCTTGATATAGCGGGCAGCAGGGAAGGACGTGGCTGGCGTGGTCATGGCGGCGTGGGGGTAGTCTGTTCTGGGTTCATGATAGCGGAGCCAGGCCGCCGCGCCCATCGCCGCCTGTGCCACATAGGGCCGCCCACCCGCACGCGGCCGGCGGGCACTACGCGGCTTCCTGCAGCGCCGGGTTGCGCTGCTTGCGGTAGAGGAAGTCCAGCACCGCGGTGCGGCAGGCGTGGTAGCCCTTGTCGTCGGCCAGCGCGACGCGGTCGCGCGGACGCGGCAGCTCCACCTTCAGGATCTCGCCGATGGTCGCGGCCGGACCGTTGGTCATCATGACGATGCGGTCGGCCAGCAGCACGGCCTCGTCGACATCGTGGGTCACCATCACCACGGTGCTGCGGGTGCGCGCCACGATCTTGATCAGCTCGTCCTGCAGGTGCGCGCGCGTGAGCGCATCGAGCGCGCCGAAGGGCTCGTCCATCAGCAGCACCTTGGGCGCCATCGCCAGCGCGCGGGCAATGCCCACGCGCTGCTTCATGCCGCCGGAGATCTCATGCGGGTACTTGTTCTCGGCGTGCGTCAGGCCCACCAGCGCCAGCGTGTCGTGCGTGCGCGCCTTGAGCTGCGGCTTGCTCTCGCTGGCGGCGAAGACGCGCTCCACGCCCAGGTAGACGTTCTCGAAGCACGTCAGCCACGGCAGCAGCGAATGGTTCTGGAACACCACCGCGCGCTCCGGCCCCGGCCCGGCGATCTCGCGCCCGGCGCAGATCAGCGCGCCGGTGGTGGGCGTGGCCAGTCCCGCGACCAGGTTCAGCAGCGTGGACTTGCCACAGCCTGAATGGCCGATCAGCGTGATGAACTCGCCCTCGGCGATATGCAGGTTGATATCGCGCAGGGCGACGAACGGGCCCTTGCGGGTCTTGAAGGTCTGGCCGACGTTTTCGATGCTGACGAACTTGTCCATGGCGATTCTCCCCGCGTGTCAGTTGGTGCCGTAGCTGAAGCGCCGGGCCAGCGCCAGCAGCGCGTGCTCCAGCAGCAGCCCGATGATGCCGATCACGAAGATCGCGATCACGATGTGCTCGACCTTCAGGTTGTTCCATTCGTCCCACAGCCAGAAGCCGATGCCGGTGCCGCCGGTCAGCATCTCGGCCGCGACGATCACCAGCCACGCGGTGCCGATCGACAGCCGCACGCCGGTCAACATGTAGGGCAGCACCGCGGGGAACAGCACCCGCGTGAACACCTTCCATTCCGACAGGTCCAGCACGCGCGCCACGTTCAGGTAGTCCTGCGGCACGCGCGTGACGCCGACCGCGGTGTTGATCACCATCGGCCAGATCGAGCAGATGAAGATCGCCCAGATCGCGGCCGGGTTGGCGGCCTTGAACAGCAGCAGGCCGATCGGCAGCCACGCCAGCGGCGAGACCGGCCGCAGCAGGCTGATCACCGGCGCGGTCATCGCGTTCAGGAAGGCGAAGCGCCCGATCAGGAAGCCGGCCGGGATGCCGACCAGCGCGGCCAGGCCGAAGCCCGCCGCGACGCGCGCCAGCGATGCCAGCACGTTCCAGCCGATGCCCTGGTCATTGGGCCCGTTGCGGTAGAACGGGTCGGCAAACAGCGGCACCGCGGCGTTCCATGTGGCCTGCGGCGTGGGGATGGCCGGGATCATCGTGGCGATGCCGTGCCAGGCCAGCACGAACAGGGCAAAGCCCAGTGCCGGTGGCACGGCCTTGAGCACCAGCGCGGCGACCGCCTCGCGGCGTTGCGAGCGCCGTGCCTGCGCGGCGATTTCCTGCTCGCGCCGGCGCGCCCGCTCCTTGGTGTCGGGGTCGGCGCTGGCGGCTACGGTTGCACCATCGGGCGTGGGGTGGGCTATGGCATTCACGTCTGGCTCCTTTCGTCAGGGGCACTGCGGATCAGTGGGGGAAGGCTTGCGTCAGGCCTTGATCTTGAAACCGTCGCCGTAGGCCTTGGGGTCCTTGCCGTCCCAGACCACGCCGTCGATCAGCTTGGCGCTGCGCATGTCGCTCTTGGGCAGCGGCACCTGCGCGGCGGCGGCGGCCTGCTTGTAGACGTCGATGCGGTTGACCTGCCTGGCCACGGCGAGATAGTCCGGATGTTCCTTCAGCAGGCCCCAGCGCTTGTGCTGGGTCAGGAACCACATGCCGTCTGACAGGTACGGGTAGTTGGCGCTGCCGTCCTGGTAGAACTTCATCGCGTCGGGGTCGTCCCAGGTCTTGCCCAGGCCGTTGGTGTAGCGGCCCAGCATGCGGTCCAGGATGATGTCCATGTCGGTGTTGACGTAGGACTTGGCGGCAATGGTCTCGGCGGTCTTGCGGCGGTTGGAGGTCGACGCATCGATGAACTTCGATGCCTCCAGCACCGCGGCCACCATCGCGCGCGCGGTGTTGGGGTATTTCTGCACGAACTCCGCGGTGGTGCCCAGGGTCTTCTCGGGGTGGCTCTTCCAGATGGCCTGCGTGGTCTCTGCGGTGAAGCCGATCTTGTCGGCGATGGCGCGCGCGCCCCAGGGCTCGCCCACGCAGAAGCCATCCATATTGCCCACGCGCATATTGGCCACCATCTGCGGCGGCGGCACCGTGATGGCCTTGGCGTCCTGCATCGGGTTGATGCCGTTGGCCGCCAGCCAGTAGTACAGCCACATCGCGTGCGTGCCGGTGGGGAAGGTCTGGGCGAAGGTGTAGTCGCGCTTCTCCTTCATCATCAGCGCCTTCAGGCTGGCGCCGTCCTTGACGCCTTTCTCGGCGAGCTTGGACGACAGCGTGATGGCCTGGCCGTTGTGGTTCAGGTTCATCAGCACGGCCATGTCCTTCTTCGGGCCGCCGATGCCCAGCTGCACGCCGTAGATCAGGCCGTACAGCACGTGCGCCGCGTCCAGCTCGCCGTTGACCAGCTTGTCGCGCACGCCGGCCCATGAGGCTTCCTTGGTCGGCGTGATCTTGATGCCGTATTTCTTGTCCAGCCCGAGCGTGGCGGCCATCACCACCGAGGCGCAGTCGGTCAGCGGGATAAAGCCGATGCGCACGTCGGCCTTCTCGGGCGCGTCCGAGCCCGCTGCCCACGCACCGGCGCGCACCAGCGGATCGACCAGCGTCATCACGCTGGCGCCGGCGATGGTGGCCAGCGCGCGGCGGCGGCCGCTGCTGGCCGGCACGGCGTCGGCAGCCGCGTCGGGAACGTGGACGGCTGCGTGCAGCGGCTTGGCAATCCTGAGGCGAGAGGGCATTGCATGGCTCCAAGAAAAAAGGCGTCCCCTCCGCGACCGGCTTCGCCAGAAGACCGGTGCGGCGCAGGGACGCCGTTGTCCGTGGCGTGACGCAGCCCGCGTTGGCCGTGTCCGCCGAAATTGTTGGTCGGCCGCCGTTGGCCGATACCTGCATAACGCAAGGCGTGTGCCAGCCTGTGCAGTGCAGCATTCGAGGGCGGATTTGTGACGGATCGGGAGGTAATGATCGGATGCGGTGCGCGCGCGCTGGCCGCCGCCACATTCGGGGGAGCATAGGAGGGAGGTGGAGCAGCGCGGCAGCGCCAGGAGCGTGCATTGCACCAGTCGCGTGCGGCAGCGCACCACGGCTGGCAGGCGGGAGCGGCTCAGCCCATCACGTCGATCACGCGCTGGGCCGCGTCCACCAGCTTCAGGCCGCGCTCCATCGCCATGCTGCGCAGGCGCTTGTAGGCCTCGTCCTCGCTGAGGCCGCGCGCCTGCATCAGCAGCCCCTTGGCGCGCTCGACCACTTTGCGCTCGGCCAGCTTGAGCCGGGTGGCATCGAGCTCGGCGCGCAGCTGCTGGTCCAGTTCGAAGCGCGCGTAGGCCACGTCGAGCACGGTCTTGACGCGCTCGGCGCGCAGGCCGTCGACGATATAGGCGGTGATCCCCGCCGTCAGCGCTGCCTTGATGCGCTGGCTGTCGTCGTTGTCGGTGAACAGCACGATCGGACGTGGCGCATGCTGGGTCGAGACGCAGACATGCTCGATGGTGTCGCGCGCGGCGGATTCGGACGCGATGATCAGCATGTCGGGCTGGGTGGCCGTGATCACATCCGGCAGGCGCAGGTCGGCGTCGACGATCTGGATCTCGGTAAAGCCCGCGCTGACCAGCCCGCCGCGGATGGTTTCGACGTTCAGCGGGTCGGCGTCATGCGGGTCGCGCACGAGCAGGATCCGCAACACCCGGCCGCCGGCAGTGGGCGGGGCAGGTGCAGCAGCGGTGGGCGATGGGGGCGGGTGGCGTCGTGTCATGGCTAGGCTCTGTTGCAGTGCGCCATGCAAGATTCGCGCCGGGCAAGTATCCGGTACCTGCGCCAGTCCGGTGCGCTGGCGCTGCGAGGATGCCTGGATTCATTGTATGCGGTCGTACGCAGAGCCAACTCTCGCGGTGTATCCTGTTGCCCTGCTGCGCCGGGGCGTCTGCTGGCGACGCCGCGCATGGCTGCATCCTGCAATCCTGCCCACCCGCGCCGCAGCACCGATCAGAACAATCTGGAGAGATGCATGACCGAATTCGTGTTCGCCCCGGCCGCGCCCGTTGGCGTGCCGGTGCGCGGCAGCAATGCTAGTTTCCCGGTCCGGCGCGTGTACTGCGTCGGCCGCAACTATGCTGCCCACGCCCGTGAAATGGGCTCGGACCCCGACCGCGAGCCGCCGTTCTTCTTCTGCAAGCCGTCCGACGCGGTCAGCTACGTCGCCGACGGCACCGAAGGTGCCTTCCCGTACCCGCCGGGCACCAGCAACTGCCACTATGAAGTGGAGCTGGTGGTGGCGATCGGCAAGGGCGGACGGGACATCCCGGTCGACCAGGCAGCCGGCCACGTGTTCGGCTACGCCGTGGGCCTGGACATGACCCGCCGCGACCTGCAGAACGAATCGAAGAAGACCGGCCGCCCCTGGGAGACCGGCAAGGCCTTCGACCAGTCCGCGCCGATCGGCCCGATCGTGCCGGTCTCGGCCATCGGCCATCCGGAGAAGGGCGCGGTGACGCTGGCGGTCAACGGCGTGGAGAGGCAGCGCGGCGACCTGTCCGACCTGATCTGGTCGGTGCCGGAGATGGTGTCGTACCTGTCGAAGCTGTTCGAGCTGCAGCCGGGCGACCTGATCTTCAGCGGCACGCCCGAAGGCGTGGGCCCGGTGGTCAAGGGCGATGTCATGCAGTGCCACGTCGGCGGCGTGGGCGATCTCACCATCAAGGTAGTCTGATCCGATGCTAAAGCTTTACAGCTATTTCCGCAGTTCGGCCTCATTCCGCGTGCGCATTGCGCTGGAACTCAAGGGGCTGTCGTATGACTATGTGCCGGTGCACCTGCTGAAGGAAGGCGGCCAGCAGCTCAAGCCGGAGTTTCGCGCCGTGAATCCCGACGGCCTGGTGCCGGCGCTCGCCGACGGCGAGCACGTGCTGCAGCAATCGCTGGCCATCGTCGAATACCTGGACGAGGTCCATCCCGAGCCGAAGCTGCTGCCCGGCACGGCGCTGGACCGCGCCTATGTGCGCGGACTGGCCCAGGAGATCGCGTGCGAGATCCACCCGCTGAACAACCTGCGCGTGCTGAAGTACCTGAAGCACACCGTGGGCGTGACCGACGAGGTCAAGGACGCGTGGTACCACCACTGGATCGAGCTGGGCTTTGCGTCGCTGCAGGCCAACCTGGAGCGCGGCGGCAAGGCCGGGCGCTTCTGCTTTGGCGATACGCCCACGCTGGCCGATATCTGCCTGGTGCCGCAGGTATTCAACGCGCAGCGCTTCAATATCGACCTGGCCCGCTACCCGGCGATCGCCAGGATCTATGAAACCTGCATGGAGCTGCCTGCTTTCCAGAAGGCGGAGCCGAAGGCGCAGCCTGACGCGGAATAAGCGTTCGCAGGCCTGCAAGGCAAAACGCCCCGGCACTGCCGGGGCGTTTTTGCTTTGCACGGGTTGCCGGGCCTTACCCCAGCAGCGCTTCGGCGAACTCATCCGCCTTGAACGGCTGCAGGTCCTCCACCTTCTCGCCCACGCCAATGAAATAAACCGGCACCGGGCGCTGGCGCGCGATCGCCGCCAGGATGCCGCCCTTGGCGGTGCCGTCGAGCTTGGTCACGATCAGGCCGGTCAGGCCCAGCGCGTCGTCGAAGGCGCGGGTTTGCTGCAGGGCGTTCTGGCCGGTATTGGCGTCGATCACCAGCAGCACCTCGTGCGGCGCGCTCGACATGGCCTTGCTGATCACGCGCTTGACCTTCCTGAGCTCTTCCATCAGGTGCAGCTGCGTCGGCAGGCGGCCGGCGGTGTCGGCCATGACGATGTCGATGCCGCGCGCCTTGGCCGCATTGACGGCGTCGAAGATCACCGCCGCCGGGTCGCCGCTTTCCTGCGCCACCACGGTGACGTTGTTGCGTTCGCCCCAGATCGTCAGTTGCTCGCGCGCGGCGGCGCGGAAGGTATCGCCGGCGGCCAGCAGCACCTTCTGGTCATAGCGCTGGAAGTGCTTGCACAGCTTGCCGATGCTGGTGGTCTTGCCGGCGCCGTTGACGCCCGCGATCATCATCACCAGCGGCTGCTCGCGGCCCAGCGCCATGGTTTTTTCCAGCGGGCGCAGCAGCTGCGTCAGCAGCTCGCGCAGCGCCGCCTTGACGCCTTCGGCGGTCTCGATGCGCTCGGCCTTGACGCGCTTGCGCAACTCGCCCAGCAGGTACTCGGTGGCTTCCACGCCGGCATCGGCCATCAGCAGCGCGGTTTCCAGTTCTTCGAACAGGGCCTCGTCGACCTTGACGCCGACGAACAGCGTGCCGATGTTGCGGCTGGTCTTGGACAGCCCGGTACGCAGCCGATGCATCCAGCCCAGCTTCGCTTCAGCAGTCTGGGCGGGCGGCGGGACCAGCTCGAGCGCTTCGGCCGGTGCGGGCGCCGGCACGGGGATCGGGGCCGCCACGGGCGCTGGGGC